>JAWBNK010000001.1:300000-600000 GCA_038827615.1 Thermosphaera sp. | reverse complement strand
TCGGGGATCCGGTTTCTATGCCAACCTCCACACCTAAAAACCTACGGTGCCCGTTCAGGATGTATTCATTCATTAATTTTGTGATTAGTCTGTAATTTTCCTCGGCGTATTTTAAAGCCGAGAGGCTGACATGGGACCAGGCGAGAGAGCCTTTTTCCCCTATTAGCTTCAATACTTCGCTATGAAGTTTGATTATTGGGTCGGGACGGGGCTTGACGCCATCAGCATGGTATAGAAGAACATCCTCGCTGTGCAGGATCGTGCTTCTTATCCCATATGATAGATTCGTTTTCACTTCTGCTAGGATTTTTTCAAGCGGGATATACCGTAATGGTTTAAGAGTTACGCTGCAGAATTTACATCCTCTGGGGCATCCTCTCATTATCTCGACCAGTCCGTTTACGCTGGCAGCCTTTATAACGGGTATTTCTTCCGTTGATGGAGTATCATCAACTCCTACGTACACGTATTTTGGCAAGGGCTCGTTGTTTAAGGCTTTTTCAACTAGTCTAACGATAATCCTTTCTGCCTCGCCATCAACAATGGTATCAACACCCCATTCAAATATTTTCTTCGTTTCATACAGCCATTGCCATGCTGCGGGCCCTCCTGCAAAGATAGTAACTCCTTTTGATTTTGCATGTTTAATCTCCGGCTTGTTCATTAGTTTTTCAAAGCTTCTACGGTTCAACGGTTCTTTACCGGTTAGACTCCACCACTCGCTACTGGGTGGTCCATACCCGAAATAATCGTGATGGCTCAGCATCAACAGCTTCATCGACTTCAAATGTTTTTTCAAGTGATCTGGGTCGATTATTGCTGCATTGAACCCGTGGTCTTGAAGAATGGCTTCGATCTTTCTCATCCCATACGGTGCTTCACGCGGGCGTCCATCTCTATCCACCTTAACCTTCGGCGAAGATATGAACATCCACAGGGCCTCCGGCATTGCGATGGGTGGACCAGTTGTAATGAAGCCCAAGAACTCCTTTCCATGGTGATTACTCATCATAGTTCTGTCAGTTGTTAGAATGATCTCATAATTCATCTAGAACCACCTCCTCTATCGACATACCCTGATGCACTAGCGACTGGATGACGCGTTTCACTTTGTCCTCGTCTTCTTTGAAATAAACTATGTAGACCTTCCCGTTCTTCATGATCTCTAAGATATCGGCTTCCTTGCATAGGTAGATATTCAACGTCAGCAAATGATTGTACGATGTAATCACCCGGATCTTCTCCAGTTCACCTCCAGTGTTTCCGGAATCGGCTAGTAAGCAAATGTTCAAACGCTTGACATTCTCTCTTTGGCTTATTTTCCACAGTGTATTGTAAATTTTCAACCCGTCCCCGCGGGGTTGAATAATGATTAAAATCTTTCCCTCGATCATAAACTACACCTTGAATTTTCTGGATAATTTTTCATAAAACTCTGCAAACTCTATTTCGTTGGTATTATTTGAGAGATGGTGAAGAGAATCCAGAATATTATCAATGTGTTGTTCAAGCTCCTTTAGCAATCCCTTCATGTTCAACACATAATATTTCTTTTTCTTCTCAACATAGGATTCAACGACGTTACGGGCGTGCATCAGCTTTAATGTTTGAGACAAATGACTCTTTGCATAACCTGTTCTCCTTGAGAGCTCAGTTAAATTCAACGGGGTTTTACTTGTAATGAGCGCGGCAAGTACAACCCCTGCAACCGGTGGAAACCCCAAAGCAGTCATAAGCTTTATCCAAATCTTCATGCATGATCCCTATATATAATTACGAATGTTCGGTAATTTAAGAATTTTTCAAACATAATCTATTCGAATAGTCAATGTTTGAAAAAGAGGATTTCAGTGAGTAAATATTCTAGAAATTTTTATGACCGGTGCATTACTGCCCTTTAAGTTTTCCAGGCTCATACGGATTTTATCCTTTGATGAAACAATATCGATATTTGCAAATAAGCTTGCTACATACAATAAGTTAGCCAACACAATGCTGGCATAATATTTTGAGAACATTCCATCTATGTTCAAAGTTTTCTGTTGGTGGCCAACGTAAACGCATAAAACTCTGTCTCTACAGACATTTATTGTTTGCCAAGCATTGTAAGCCTTCCTATCGGCTGTCATAAGAATGGCTTTTTCCTCGAGAATGTTCTGAGCCACCACAGCTATAGAGGCCTCGCAGGGCGGGCTTACTGCAGGGATTTGGAAGCTTCCATAGTATCTTTTAACTTCATCGATCGCGCGATTAGCAAGTAGAGCCATGATGTATGAGTATAGCGAAAGGCCCTTTGTCTCACCGGCAGATTCAGCTACCTTTCCATTTATTTCCGCCTCCGCGCAAATAGGTGTGTAAATTCTTAAGCCATCGATAGACGACCATGGGTGGCCGTTTTTGATGCTTGCTTTAAGCAGTGTAATATGGAATCCCTGATAATACATGTTAGTGTCGGGTAGTAGGGCTATGGGTTTCTTTGTTCTTCTAACTATATCGATTAAGAAGCTGTGGATTTTCCAACCCCTGTAGTTTGAAAACTCTTTTTCGGAGGATTTAATCTCTTTAACAACTAAATCAACAGACCCAGTGTATCTTTGAATTTGCATCAATACGCGGTCTAATAGCGTCTTATCTATATCGCTGTTTTGCTCGTGGATCAAGTTTGAAAGAACCTTCCAACTATCGTACATCATAGTTACTGTTTCATCGGAAGGGCCAGTCTTAATATCCATTGATATTAGTAGCCTCTTTTCCCCTCCTCCAGGCAAAGACGCGTATATGTTGATCTTATCTACTTCGTCAAAAGAGTGTCTTTGACCATCATAGAATGCCTCCACTAAACCGCTATTAGTTATCTTATTAAGAATCCTCGAGATCTCCATGAAGATGTGTTTACTGCCCTGCCACTCCAGGTACTCAGTCGTTATTCCCCCATCACGATTCACCACGTCCTTTGTCGAAAAATCGAATTTATCGTGGACATACACCTTGTGAATCCACCTGGGACTATAAGGATATGAGGGAATTGCAGGTAGCGGAATAATGTCAACATGAGTAAAGACAACATCGAGATTCAATTGATTTTTTTCTCCCATAAGTCCTGCAACTAAGGGACCCGATGATGCCGATATATCTATATAAATTCTGCTAAGTCTATCCCTTATACCCTTGATTAGATTTCCAATGATGAATAGGTTCTCAAATACGTTATCTTTTAATAGACTTTTGAATAGTATATTGTCGAAATAAATGTTTACAGTTGATGAGACATTTCCCATTACGTTTTTCACTATTTCGGCTGTTTCTCTTCTAGTGACTATTATGAAATCATTTATATCCAGCTCCTCTTGAACTCTGTTTATCACTGTGGAAACAACCGATGGATATGAGTCAACCGGTATTAACATAGTTTTTAGAGGATCTATCTCTCCTTTCAGTAAAATGTCTACAAAAGACTCCAAATTGTACACCTCTTTGATACTAAGGATCATGATATTTTGAAGACATTAATAAAAAGATTGAGTTCTTGACAATTAAAAAGTACTTATATCTTGCTTGTTCTGAGCACCGGAGTATAGTCCCTCTGCGGCTAAAGAGTAGATCTCCTTCACCACCACGTTCTTCAAGAAATTAATCATCGATAAAGTCGCCTCTTTATCTTCAGGGGGCATGTCAGAGTGTTCAACTTCTGCTTCATAAACCTTCAAGTCCTCTAACATGCTGATATATCTTAGCATTAAGAGATTAGTTAAATCAGCGGCTCTTGATACTATTCTTTCTTGAACATCCATCAATCAATCCACCATGGGCTAATCCCCTGGGTATTTCTTATAAACCAGTTTAGAGAGTATTACTGGAGAAATATTTTCGGTCCCCCGGTCCGTGAATCAAACATCTTTCAATTCTTTTAGGAGGGCTGCGGTCATCCCTATGGATAAATATGGGGAAGTGCTTTATAATATCTATCATAGTATGAGGATCTGTCATGAAGGGAGTTAAAATCGGTATATACCTCCCTATGGATCTCTACGAAGAAGTCGCGAAATCAATGAAAGAAATGAATTACCGTAGCTTAAGCAACATTATTCAAGAAGCCTTGAGGTATTACCTCGGTTCTATTCAACCGGTTACTGATGATGAATTCATTGGAACCGTTTTAGTGATTTATGATCACACTAAGAAGAATATTGATCGAGAGCTCACAAACATTCAGCACGATTTTATTGATCTCATATCTTCAACAATCCATGTACACGTAGACGAAAAAACTTGCTTACTCAACATAATTGTTAAAGGACGTGGCAAAGAGGTAAGTGGTCTGGTAAAGAAAATAAGAAGTCTCCATGGAGTACAGGTTTGCCATCCATTCATCCACAGGGTTAAGAAGGAGGTGAGTGAAAATGAGCATTTGCATTAAAGGGCTAGGATTGGAAGATTTAATATATGTTTCTCACGGGGTGTTAATATTAGGCTTACAACCTATGATTTCCAACTGTGAGTCTTCAACAGGAGAGATATACCGGATTGGAGACTTATGGATTATAAAAGCCATGGGTCAAGAATACATGGTGGGAGAGGGAGGCCATGTTGTAGTGAATAGGTTTTTTAACGGTTCATATTACACGGGTCTATTATCTGATGCTATGACGGGTTTCATAACAAGGGAAAAAATTGATGATAGACTCTTCGTGGGCTTGCTTGCAGCTTCTTTGTTGAAGGGTATGTCAATCAACGATTCAATCAGATTCATTGGAGAAATGTACGAATATCAAATGGCTAACTTATCAAATACCCTCTGGAAACGGTTGAGATTGTTTAAGTGTCTAGACCGTCTCTTCAGTTCCGTTGAGCGGCTGACGACCCACTCCACATTCTCGAAGTTTATTCAGGGTAACGTTTTAGTTGCTTGCATCGAAGAAGAAAAATTGCTCTATGAAATAGTTCTCTATTTCGATAAGCAATTTCGAACTATTATCAGGTTAAACAAGTCCCCAGGATCTCCGTTTAAAAATGGGGTTACATCACTCTTATGTTTCGAGAAGCCCTTTCAGGAAAATCTAACCCAGTTGGAGTTTAATGGTGACAAGTGGTTTTGCCTGATGGGAGGAGATCCTGTTAAACTGGTAGTAGAAGCTGAAAAAACTCTTGAGGAAAAAACTAAGTAGTTACGGCGCAGTCTCGCATTTAACTAGGAACTCCTTGATCTTTGATAAGGTTTCAGGGTGCAGGTAGTGTTCCATTTTACACGCATCTCTGAAGGCTATTTCTTTCGGAACTCCAAGAGATACAAGAAATGAATATAGAAGCTTGTGCTTGGATTCTAGGCCTTTCGCTATTTCCAACCCCTTGCTCGTGAGCGAGATTTTTCCACCCTTCTCATATTCTATTAGCCCTCTATCTCTAAGCTTTCTCAAAAACTCTACAACGCTACTTGGCTTCACGCCCAGTCTTCTAGCTATTTCCCGCACCTTTAGTTTTCCACATTCCTGTAGCTCATATATAATCTCGAGGTATTCTTCTTCTCTTATTGAAATCTCCATTATATTTACTCCCCTTCAGGAGACCCTCCTAGCCTTTCTAGCAGCTCTTGAAATGATCTTCACGGCTTCCTCTGGTGGGAGATAACCCGGTATTACTTCTAGAGGTTTTGCTCCATACTTGCTGTAATCCTCGATCCTCGTGATCGCTACATATGGAACATATTGAACGCCATAATAGTCCGCTTCAAGCGGGTTCTCCATAGCTTCTATGGTTTCAACCAATAGATTAGGGTTTCTGATACCTGCCTGATTTACGAAGTCTACTACTATTGAGCAATAGGGGCATTCCGGGGTTACGAAGACTTTGATGTGGAGAGGTGTCTCTATGGAATCCAACTCTTCGAGGACTTCTTCGGGCAGCTTCAAAGTCTTAGTCGCAATATATTCATGAGCGTATATGAATGGAGCAAACTCCTGGCCGCTGGGAAGTCCGTAGTACCTTATGTTCCTCGATGGCGTATCATAGATGAATGTAGGGAGATACCGGGGTTTAAGGTCTGCTGCCTCATGCTTTCTCATCACTATGAACCCTAGCTTTCCTTCACTTATTCTGCTCAATTCTTGGGCTAAGGTTACTGCTTCTCCACAAGTGTGGCAGTGGTCTAATGGATTTTCATGCGAGTGATGCTCGCCGTGCTTATCTTCATCTATTATAAGGACGTCTTTCAACCCTCTTGGCCATTTGAAAAATATGTTTTTTAACTCGGCCTCCGTATCCGGATCGAATAATGCGCACATTTTAAGCACCTGTTAGGTTTATCTAACATAAATTAACGCGTTCTTGCTTTTTAAATCTACATGTTGATAGCTGGTGAGAAGGTATGATATTCATATATAAGTTTTTCCACAAAAATACATCATGGGAAAAATAGTGAACAGTAAGAAAACATATACCCACATTATTTTGGAGTACCTTTCAACATATCCGGGTGCCAGCATCAAAGACGTATCTAAGTCAACGGGTTTGCCACAGTTAATAGTGAGGAAGATATTGTATAGATTAAAAAACG
The DNA here is from genome assembly GCA_038827615.1 of Thermosphaera sp. Taxonomy (NCBI): domain Archaea; kingdom Thermoproteati; phylum Thermoproteota; class Thermoprotei; order Desulfurococcales; family Desulfurococcaceae; genus Thermosphaera; species Thermosphaera sp. Next base: position 593,450 of record JAWBNK010000001.1, on the reverse strand, counting down.
ACAATTATGTAGAGAAGTCGGGGAAAGGATATATCTTAACTCAAAAAGGCCAGGGGCTTCTCAACTATATTTCATCAAAAAGTTTGTCTCAAGATCGGGATCAGAGAAAGAATAGTGATGTTGAGCCGGTTAAAAACCATAAGGAGTTAGAAGTTTCCGAGACCCCTAGTGGTACGGAGAAGGTCGAAACCCCTGTTGAGAGGAAAATGTTCACCTACGATTTAACCTCTAGGGTGGAGGCATTAGAGAAGAGATTGCTTAGACTGGAGAAGGAAATCGAAGAAGTGAAGAAAGCCCTGTCAGGGCTGGGCGAGATGAAGAGAGAAAGCAAGCCATTATCTTCCCCAGTAATGACATATAGCGATGCACAGAATCTATTGGGAAACTTATTTGAAAGAATGCTTTATGAGGGCAGATTAATTAGGGTCGGAAGGCTCATTGTCGATAAAGCCTTTTTCGAAGAATTTAAGAAAAAATTCCCATTGAAAACGAGCGATATAGAAAAACTATCGGATGCTGAAAAAATATTGCTGGAGGAGATGAGAAGGGAGGCACTAGTGATACTTTACGCTGGCAGGGAGCTGAGGCTTGTCGAGAAGTGAAAGATTGAGATTATCCGATAGAAGGGACATAGAACGACGAACTCTGGAAATAGCTTCAATACTCAGGGAGCGGGGTTACACCCCTGTTGTAATGGGAGAGTTTATCGTAGATCCGTTAGAGTTAAAAACAACACAGACGCATATTGAATCGGACAAGCTTGGGCTTGTTCTAAAGAAAACTTTATTTGAAAAGTATTCAGCGCCAATTGTGGTTGTTGTGGGAAAAAATGCAACGAAATATATTATTGACGGTCATCACAGGGCCTTAGTCTCCCTGTGGCTTCGACAACCCGTAAAAGCATTCTTGATAAATACGCCCGCTTACATACCTGGTTTTTCAACATCGCTACACAAGGTGAAGTTTATTAATCCCGCGGACACTCCTCGGGAACTTATGGTTTGGAGGCATATGGTTAACACAATACATTTTCTCGAAGAGGTTCATGATCTCATTGCTCACTTGTGGTTTGAAGATATAAAATTAACAGAACTCAAACCCACCCAGAGGCTTGTGGATGCAATGGCAGGGGTTCAAGCGATTGTTGATGAGCCAATACTTGTCTACAATTACAGGGGCTCCTACTATGTGGTAGACGGGCATAAGAGGGTTTGCAAAAACCTGCTATTAGATCGAGAGAGGATTTTAGCAATCGTCTTCACTCTTGACGGGACCAAGATAGGAATCGTCGAACGGGCTGAGATGATAGAAGATATCTTTACTAAAGAAGCGTGTAGGAAAATATTTCAGTCTTCGATTTCCTCGTAATCTCGGGTCAATGCAGGAGCGTATTTCTCCGGATGCTCAACACCGTCTGGACAACCTTTTCCGTGTCTTATTGGTTTGTCCACTCTGCTAAGCAGGACGATTCTACTGGGAACGCTTTCGCTTAATATTTTGTACCCAGTCTTGCTCGCTAGAATCTCCGCAGTTTTACGGACCTCCTCGTGAATTGGCATGTTAAAATGTTGTAAACGTCCCCTACTTCCTCCCAAGAACATGTACGCTTTCAACTCTATGTAAGTTGGTTGAGCCTTCTCAACAATCTTGGAAAAGCCTTCTAGAGCTTTTTCGCTATCATTGTATCCCTTGACCAACGTTATTCTGAAAACTGTTGGCGCCCTGAATGAGGGGATCAATTCTAATGTCTCCTGGAACAGCTCCCAGGCTCTAGGAACAAGAGGTCTATTGAATTGTTCATAAGACTCCTTGTTCCAAGACTCAATGCTTATGTAGAGTTGAGATGGTTCAACCGTTAATGACTTTAACACATCAGGTCTAGTACCATGTGTAACGAGAAAGGTGGTAAGTCCTCGCTTATGATATTCCTCGATGAGTTCAGATAATCGAGGATATAAGAGGGGCTCACCGGTCAAGCTGATGGCAGCGTGCTTAGGGTTTAGCGCCTCCTCCACCATAGCTGGATCGGCGTGGGGATTTCCCTTGTAGCCTGCCATGATCTCCTTGTGCACTCTAATGCTCTCTTCAACCAATACCTCGGGATCATCCACTACGGGAGGCCGGGTATCATCCCAGGGCATTCCAATATCCTCCGGCTGTATTCTCCAGCAATGCAGACATCTATTCCAGCACCATGCTACAACCGGAGTCATTTGAATGCATCTATGGCTCTCTATTCCATACCATAAGCATTTGTAGCAGAACCTCTTTCTCGTTACAGCTTCTTTGGTCCAGTGACATCTTTTGACCGCGCCAACAGTCCCTATTAAATGATAGCCTTGCTTCACAAGCTTGTTATAGATCGCCTTATAAACGGGGCTACTATCCCAGAAGGCTTCCCGTTTTTTCCTTATCTCGTTGAAGTTTAATGTCATTTCGATCACGTGAATCCAAATATAACTAATTTTTAATCCCTAATAAGACATTATCCAACTTTAGATGATGAGCGAACCCGTGTCAGATTCGTGAAGACGGTTGGCGTTGCTGAAGGAATAGTTTTAATACCGCCACACAGCACTCTTCTTTTAAATTGGTGATTTTATGGAGACTTCAAGACCGAAAATACTGATGTTGAACGCATCTCCCAGAATATATGGTTCTTCAAATCAACTAACCTTTGTGGCGGCTAAGGGAGTAAGCGATGGAGGCGGCATTCCAGAATATATCAACTTGTATGAAAAAGACATAAGGCCTTGTATAGGATGCGTCTCGGATGGGAACAAATACTGCGTATTTCCATGCATAATAAATGATGATTTCAACGAGATCGCTAAAAGGATATTGGATTCCGACGGATTAATAATTTCAACCCCAGTCTATTGGTATGCGCCGAGCGGTGTGTTGAAAAACTTCATAGATAGATTAACAAGCATGGAGCACATGATATTTCATAAGGGGAGAAGCCTTCTAGAAGGCAAAGTAGTTGGATTTATCGCAACAGGATTGGATAGCGGGGTAATGATGGCTATCTCTTACTTGACAATAACGCTAAACAGCATGGGGGCTCACATTGTCCCATGGTCGATGGCTTACTCTCATCTCGAAGATGTTACTAAAGATGAACAGGCTCTTCGTGACGCGTACAACGTGGGTCTGATCGTAGCAAAGACGGCAAAGATCTTGAAGAACAGTGAGCATGTGGGGTACGAACCTAGGGTGAATATAGCAGAGCTCGTGGATGTAGTGAGAAAATACGTTGATTCACTAAAGAAGGACAAAATGGAAAGGATTCAATGGCTTGAAGATCAGTTGTCAAGATCTTCTTCTTTCTGATCACAGATGATCTTCTTTAAGTCGCTGGAGATTTGGGAAGAACTCCATGTTCCCACTCTTTCTTCCAGCTTGTAGACCTCCACATTCTCGAGCCCTCTTTCACGTAGTCTTTTCTTCAGCTCGTCCGGCGTGATCCATTGGTCAGGGCCTAGCAAGATAACATCCGGTTTTGACTCGAGAATTGGTTTGAGAAAATCATCTTCATCCCCTAACACAACGCTATCAACATATTTAACCGCTTGAAGCACTTCTTTCCTATCGTTCTCCGAAAGAATCGGTCTTCTCTTCTTAAATTTCTCGAAATTAATATCTCGAGAAACTATGACGGTGACTCTTCCGATCTCCCACGCCTTTCTTAGCAAGTGTAAGTGTCCTGGATGTAGAAACTCGAAACTTCCAGCTACTAAAACGCGTTTTCTTTTGTAGATCTCGGTGAGAGGCTTCCAAGCAATTGAGATTAACCCCATGAATCTCAAAGAATCAAGTAAACCCTCAGCATAACCTATACATGCAAGAGACGTGAAATGATCCCCTTTATCCAGGTAGTATTTTGAGTCGGAGAGATAAGATTTCGCTAAGTTGATTAATTCGCAAGCTCTCTTATCGCTTATGACGGTCTTTTCTAGGGAATTCAAGGCTTGTTCTAAATTGAATATGTAGGCCTTGATTTTCTCATGGTAAAAATCCTTCTCCACGAAAACATCACCATTCCACAGGTAAAAGGAATAGCGGGAGTCTAGTTTAAAAACCCATTACATATTAGATTCCATTAGGATTCGCCGAGGGAGAAATTACAGAGATGTCAACTCCGCTAGGTTGGAACATTGACATTGCTAAAAAGCTGTATGGGATCGAGCATTCTATCCGTGGGGAATTCTTGACAGTGGATGATACTGGTTCATTGGTTTTCAGGATTGGAGAACACACTCTAAGCATAAAAGATTTGATGAAGAGACACGGTTTCGAAGTAGCATATTTCCGGTTCCTCCCAGCTATAAAAATCTCTATGAAAAAGGTTTTTGAAACGTTTAAGACTTTAGCCCAAGTTCACGGATACACTGGGAGGTTTCAACCTATCTTTCCTATGAAGGTTAATCCGACTCCCATGGTGGTTGATGCAATCTGGAGATATGGTGAAGAATTTAATTGGGGTTTTAATGCTGGCTCGCTCGGTGAGCTTAAATTAATATCAAGGTACTTGAGTAAGGGAAGCAGGTTTCTAGTTTATGATGGAGTAGTATCCGAAAACATTGCGGAATTTCTGCTTGAGTTTAAAAAAGCGGGATGGAACGTTATTGTTGATGTTGAAGGCGAGCACGACCTCCAGGTTCTCTCAAAGTTTAGAGACTTAGATATTGGGATTAGAATTAAACCATTCCACAGAGGAGGCGGGAAATGGGCTCATTCTGCAGGGGTTGATGGGAAATTCGGATTAACTGTTAACACTCTCTTGAAATTAGCCAAAGAATATGCATGGCTGTCTGAGAGATCTGTTTTGATTCACGTTCATGGCGGTTCTCAAATATATGAATTAAAGCATATTGCTAACATCATTGAGGAGGCGCGAACCCTATTTAACGATTTAAAATCCATCGGATTCCACAACATATCAATAATAGACACCGGGGGAGGAATGGCATACCCGTATCACGATCACAAAAAAGGAACTCCTGAATCCCCGAACTACACGATTGTTGACTATATTAACATGCTGATTAAAAAGTTTAAGGATGTTCATCCTCACCCGACGCTCGTTTTCGAGGGCGGAAGGTATATTGTTGCAGCTCATAGAATAGTCGTAGCCAAGGTCGTTGACGTCAGACCATACTCAACCGAATACAAGCCCTTCGATGTTTCAAATGATAGCGTGGAATTAACGAATATATCTTCTCTTGAAGACGTTAAGAAGGTTCTTCAATTAACCAGGGACTTGCAAACTAAAGTTAAAACTAAGACTCTGTCACTTTTTGAGAGAGAAAAAGTTGAAGATATTATCACGCATTACAGAGAAAACATAATTGTGAAATTAATTGAAATGCTCCGCTTGGAACCAAGCCTTATTGAAAGAGTGATTAATGATCCTTTCTTGTATAAGATACTAACTTCACCTTCGAAAAGGTTTATAGTAAACATCTCTCTATTTGCCGATATCCCCGACTCAGTGCTCGTCAATCAGTATTTCCAAATCACACCGGTTCAACGACTCAATGAGAAACCTGACGTGTTGGCTGTGATAGGCGATCTAACGTGTGACAGTATGGGTGAGATAAGAGAGTTCATCAGCTATGTAGAAGCTGAGACACCTGTAGATGAATGGTTTAACAGGATGGACTTCAGGATAAATCATGTTCCAAGGAGATATCTGAAGCTGGGCGGGATTCCACTGCATCTTCCGAGTAAGGAGGAGGACTATTACATAGCCTTCCTCGATACAGGAGCGTATCAGGATCCGCTCGCCATGAAGCACAATTTAATATATGGAGCACCCGAGATAGTCATAGACTTAAATGGTGCTGGCAAGCCCATCGTAAGAGTCCTGAAACACGGTAAAAAAAGCTATCTCTAGAGCGCATTAGATGGTAACCTGAGAGGCCAAAACGCTTTTCGAAGAATATTTTTTCACAATTCCCGAAACAAGCGTGTGTTTGGGAAGCCTCTCTTTGAATTTAACAGCTATAGGGTAACTTCCAGGGAATCTAGCTATAGAGATGCTCTTACCTGTTTTCTCCACGTATAGATAAGGAAGGAGAGTGCCGGGTGGAACCACCTTCTTAAGCATGATTTTGTCGAAAGAACTCATAACCCATAGTCTATGGGTTTTGTAAATATGGTGATGCTTTTTTAAAATACTGAATACTTGATTTTTCCTCAACCACAGTGGCGTGTTTTCCAAGACGCTTACCTTTCTCACGTTTACTCTTCTAACAAGGATTCCTTCTTGAAGTATTGTCTTGAGATAATCTTCGTTAATTCTGTAAGTATCACGAGTCTCCCCTAGCAATCCATATAGTAAATTGATTCCTGGAAGGAGATGAGGAAGACCGTTCCAACCTCGTACTCTCCCAACTATGTTAATAATTCTAAGGGCTGTTAGCGCATCTTCAGGGTAGACTTTTAAATTATTAAGTTTTATCACTCTTTCGTCAAAGCTCTCTATTCCGAGAGCCGCTACATCTCCAGGAGTGTGGTAGTTAATGATAACTTTTAACGCTTGTATCGATTTTTCTTGGTGTCTTGCAATAGTTCCAGGGTTAACATTGTCAATGTGAATTGTTCTCAAACCGGGTGCTTTGTTCCTTATTCCACGGAAAAGTTTCTCTAAGACCTCTGGATTAGGCTCAGGGAATTCTTCTCTTCCCATCTGGTTAGAGCCGTAGACCAGAATATCTGGTTGCTTACCCAGCCTAATATGCTTCACACCTAGAGAATATAGTCTTTCTACTTCTCTTGCGATTGCCTCGGGGGTTCTCATAATGGGACTCCCGTACCTAGGCTCGATACAGAAACTACAGCCTCCCGTAACCCATCTTGGACATCCTCGATAGGTCTCTATTTCAGCAATTAGATTAAAAGAGTAGTTGGGATGTTGTTTAACAATTTCTGCGCCTTTCACGAGGGCCTCGTCAGCTATGGAGTAATCTTCCCTCATTTTCCTTGGATCGGCTTTTTCAAACCCATACTTAAAGAGTTCGTTGAAATATATTTCAACATCTCCGCTTACGACCTCCCTGAAATATTTTCTCATAATCCGTGTTGGTTGGGCAACCGTCCCTCCTCCCGTACCAAAGCCGAATTTGGCAACGGGTCCTGTGAGTATTAGATCCTTATCCTTCAATCTAATCGAAATATGTTCAAGCTCGTTCAGGGATAATGGTTTCCCTCCGATGTATTTCCCGGGCACTTCCATACCAGCTATGAAAACTATTAGATCGCTCTCGCGCGCTTGTTTGAAAAATTGTTCGACGTTTTCGCGATAACTGTCTGCCGTCCAATAATATACCTTTACGTCTTTTCTAACGGATAGGATAGCTCCTGCAATTAATCTGGGGTAAACATTTATGTAAGGGGGAACTCCTAACCCCGCGGGCTCATCCGTGTATCCATCGAAAATAATAATTTTATTTAACAATTCCTCGCTCCACCCACCTATACGCTTTCAGCCCAAATCCTGCACGCTCCTTCATTACTCACCATGCAAGGACCATAAGGTGATTGAGGAGTACATCCCTTCAGGAATAATGGACAGTCAGAGGGTTTCGACGCTCCGAGGACAACTCTATCACATAAACAGCCAGGTAGCTTGTCCTCGGCGATTTTTTCCTCTATTCCAAGATGGTTGAAAACATCAAATTCGGCATACTCGTCAGACAATTTTGCACCGCTCTCAGGGATCTCGCCTATTCCTCTCCAGTAGCTTTTAACTGCCGAGAATACGTGATTCATGATCTTTTTTACATTTTCGTTGCCCGATGGTTTCACGACTCTAGAGTACTCGTTAACCAGTTCAGGCTGGTTTTTCTCGATCATTTTGAGGATTAAGTATATAGATGTTAATACGTCAACGGGCTCAAATCCAGATACAACTATCGGTATTCTGAAATCCCTAGGTACAAAAATCCACGAGTCTGAACCTATTACTGCTGAAACGTGTCCAGGTGCTATTATTCCATCGATCTGTATTTCCCTATGATTCGCTAACATATGCTTTACTATCGGCGGCGTATACCTGTAGGCTATTAGTAAAAGGAGGTTGTTGGGGACTCGATCATAGAAAAGGGGAATAGCCGTCGATGGCATGGTGGTTTCAAAACCTACAGCGAAAAATATGAATTTTTTAGAGGGGCTTCCTTGGGCGATCCTAATAGCGTCATTGAAACTGTAAACTACCTTAACGTCACCTCCAATACTAGCAGCGTGGAAAAGACTCCTCGGTCTTAGGCCCCTGCTCCCGGGTAGTTTGAACGCATCCCCATATGTCAAGATAGTGTAACCATTGAAGCTTAAATTAACAAGCACGTCCACGTAGTAGCCTGGCGTAATGCATACTGGACATCCAGGTCCCGGTATTAATTCGATATCTCGAGTCAGCAGGCTTCTTATCCCATAATGGGTGATCGTCCATTCATGTGTACCGCAGAAATTCATGATTTTCAAAGAACGCCCCATCATTTTGGATATTTCCCGAGCCTTATCATTGATTAAAGAGGCCAGGGTCGAAGCATACTGCTTGCTTCTTAATTCCATTCCTGGATTCAGCACTCATCACCTCATTAGTGTATTCTTCACTCTCATGTAATCAAGATACTCATCGAAATCCAAAAGTACACCAGGATAAAAAGTTTCAACTATGCTGATGTCTAAGGAATATTTTTCTAGTATCTTTTTTAATCCTTTGGAGGATTCATCTATTTTAAGAAGTTCTTTTAATAAAAGTTTTGAGAACAATATCGGATGCCCTTTTTTCCCTCGATAACCTGCTACCGTTATGAGAGATCGATTCTTCTCAAAGTAGTAGACCAAGTAATCATAAACGTAGGATGGGATCCAGGCTGAGTCGCCTGGATTTATCATCACGGCTTCCGGGTTGTAGGAAGTCTCCATGAGGTAGGATAATCCGGTCTTAATGCTACTACTCATTCCTTTGTCGTATTCCGGGTTGTGTACAAAAATTAATCTTTCATCGTGTATTGTTTTTCTGATTACGTCTTCGATTTCGCTTCTCATGTAACCTGTAACTACGATTATTTTATCGATCGACTTTGCTAAGACTGCGTTATTGATTGTTTGAATTATGAGAGGGAGTTTGTCGTATTTAAAAAGTAGCTTGTTACCTTCGAATCTTTTGCTAAGCCCGGCCGCTGTGATTATACAGGGTAGCATAATTAACACTGTTATTTTCCTATGATAAACAGCTTATAAATGTCTCCAACGTCTTCAGCCCTATCAGTTATTTCCTCTAAATCGTCAACTATTTCAGGTAGAAATAAGCATAGGGGAGCCATGTTTTTTGCACAGTTACTATATAACTTTTCCATAAGTTTAAAACGAAGTTCGTCAACACTTTCTTCATGTTTTTCAATCACTATTGAATACTCTAGTGCTTTCGAAGGATCTTTAGTAATGTGTTCGATCATAGCAACTAGATCTTGACTCGCCTTAATGGTGTGAAGCATTATTTCATCCAACAAGTTATGGTATTCTGACGGGATGCTAATACCCACGTGGCGTAATATCATCAATCTTTTAGCAGCCGATTTAGCAAATCCTAAGACCTTGTCGAGTTCAAGAATCAATCTCAGTATATCTTCGCGATCGTCCGGATGGAGAAAGCTACTATGAAGCTCTTCTATCACTTCCCTTTTAACATCATCTGCATGTTTCTCAATCATCATTATTTCATTAAATTTTTCCTCGGCGGTCTTTAACTCGTTATTAATCAAAGCTTTCAACAACTTATCTAAAGCCTCAACTCCATTCAATACATCTTTTGAATGAGTTTTCACCTTCTCAAAGACTTCTTCAATGAACTTACTTAACACAGTCAAGCCAAGCACCTTTTCTAATATTAATCGTAATGCTCAATTATAACTTTGAGGCAATACTACTTAAAAATCCGTTTATATTTATCATAAATGCTCAGTAGTTTACATAGTATTGGGATAATTCTCTGTTTTGAAGTAACTTTTAGTGAATGCATGTTCATTATCACTGTTTCAGATAATTTATCAGCAAGCAAATTTATAATATAGTTTAATCAATTAATAAATGTAGAAGGGGGATCGCAATGAGTGAAATCGAATATTGCAGCATATATGACATTCGATTTCTAATAAAAAAGAACATTTTTCTAACACCAACGTTAATGCGGAGCCTAGAAGCCGTAATAACATTGAAGAGGGCCACAGCTGATGATGTAGCAAGGTATACAAAAAGGCCGAGAACTATCGAATCTAGGTATTTGGCTCAACTAAATAAAATAGGCATTATAGGGAAAGAGAGGGAAGGAAGAAGAATTTTCTATCTAGAACCTGTATCTGCTTTGAAACGTTACGTGGAGAAATTTGGCTACGAGTTTAATATTGAACAAGTAGCTCATCAAATAAGCATTCCAGCCGACATAGCTAGGATAATTGTAGAAATGATAAGATTGGGAAAGGCCTAGGAATTCAAGGAAATATAGGCAGTAAAGTCTTTTCCGCTTCGACTCCTTATCGATAAGGCTACTTTATCAATATTCTCTGGGTTTTCTTTCAATCCCTCTGCGAGCGCTTCAATCAACTTACTTATCAGTAGTGTTCGCGAACCTACTCCTTTCTTGGCAACGAATTTATCGATTATTGCAAGAGCGTCCTCGTCGATTCTCAGCGATACTACCCTTTTTTTCGATTTCAACGGTATCTCTACAATAAATGTTCGAGATGATGGGTATTTCAGGATCTTATCGGCAACATCAACGGACATTGATCAACCCCTTTATTCAATTTTCTCTCTCAAAGCTAATAAATAACCTCTTCTTTCCCACATTTTATCCACTTGGATAAAATTTATAAGCAACAATGAATAATTTCTTCAATATACAAAAAAATTATTTTTAATTTTCTCAAATTCTTAGCTTATATACCTGTTAAACCTAAGTAATACTATGATATGCCTCCTGCAACGCCCTCGCTTGAGGGAGAATGAGCAGGAGGGACTCCCCTGGGCAAATCATGTTTAATAACTTTCGTTCCACAATGATTATAAGGGGTGTGCAAGGTGTTACGTAGGCTAATACTTGATGTGTTGTATCCGGTACGTGGCGAGTCTATTATTGAATTGTCACTCCATCTAAGCAAGGTAGAAGGGGTTGAAGCGGTAAATATAACGGTTAAAGAAGTCGATGTTGACACACAAAATATATTAATCGTCGTAGAAGGGAAAAACATAAGTTTCGAGGAAATTAGGGAGGTTTTAGAGAAACATGGCGGCGTTATTCATAGTGTCGATCAAGTCTCCGCAGGAACAAGAATAATAGAACCTCCTTCGTATCTTTTCGAGTGAGGAGGTTTGCTAAGCATATTAGAATATCTCGACGAATTCTCGAGTCAAATAGAAATCCATGAGGTCCAGGGCAAGAAACTTGTGGTAAAAAAATATAAAAAAGAGACAGGAATTTTAAAATGGCTGTTGATTAACGCCTCAAATCTCTCAATTAACATATATCCGTTTGCATTTCAACCTTTCAAGAGACTAGAGAGGGAAGTATGTTTCTATAAAGATGGATCCAAGAGCTTTAAAAAACCAGTTTTATACCTTGTCGACTTCTTAAACCTTTCAATGGTCAGGGAATACGTTGATGGATTACCCTTCCCCAAAATTAATAATGAAGATGAATTTCTAAAGCTTGGAGCACACCTTAATCAGCTTCATGGAGAAGGGTGGGCTCTAGGAGACAGTAAGATCTCGAATTTTATTTTATCCAGAGACTCCATTTATTTAATAGACTCGGAGCAAGCTATAAGAACAGATAATATTCAACATTATGTTTGGGATTTGATTGTCTTAGGATCAACGATCGTCTTCTTTGGATTAGAACAGATCATGAATGGTGGAAAGGATCTGAAAAAAATTTTCAAAGCGCTAGCTGAGGGTTACGCATCCGGGGGCGCGATTAGACTCAGTGAAATAATAGATGCTTTAGAAAAGCCAAGTCTCAAAACAATAACCTTAATATTAATTCCATATCCCTTTAACAAAGCATTTCTAAATAGCTGGAAAGAAGCCCACATAAAATATTATTAGAGATACAAGATTAATAACATAATCGATGATGAGTTACTCCCGGACAGATCGGTGATTTAAACATACCCAGCTGATGGTGGTATGTTGAACAGGGTTTTGGTCCTCGGTGACACTCATATACCAGACAGAGCTCGCAGAGTTCCGCAAAATCTCTCCAATCTCATCGAAAGAGAATACTGGGATTACGTCATATTTACGGGTGATCTAACTTCTCCCGAGGTTAGATCATGGGTTGAAAACCTAGGAGAGAGAGTAGTATTAGTCAGAGGAAACATGGATTATCTTCCCCTTCCATTACACGAGAAAATAGTCATAGAAGAAGTCACTCTTGGTGTGTACCACGGACATGGAATATATCCGAGAGGAAATATCGATGGATTAGCGAGAATAGGATTAGGATTAGGAGTAGATTTACTTGCTTCAGGTCATACTCACTTATCCTTCATTAGGACCGATGTGACGGGGAAAGTTCTATTAATAAATCCTGGTTCAGCGACAGGCGCGTGGAGTGGTGAGCTAGAGTCAGGCCCTCCATCATTAATAGTTATGGATATCGAGAAGAACGTCCTTAGAGCAAGCATCATATACGTTTCACAGGATGTTCTCAAGCACACTACTTACGTGCTGGAAAAGAAGGATAGATGGTTCGTTTATCCCATGGAGAAATAGGATTGATGACTCACTCGTAGACAGGAGGTACTACAATAGCGTGTTCCCGAGGTATCTGAAGGAGTACCTCTTCCCCTACTCTAATGGACATTGTATTCGGGAAGTAAACGAGAAGCGATAGCTCTCCTAGTTTCACACGACTTTCAATCTTCTCGCCCATAAACATAGCGAAATCAACAACTCCTTTAACAATATTCTCACGGCCCAATGACTCGGATGTAGCGAGCCTAATCACCTCCGGGCGGATTACAACTGCAACCTTGTTAGGCAGGCCCTCGAACGGCGTGGTTCCCTCTATTATTATGTCGGTGCCCTCAAGCCTTACCGAGACGTATTCTTTATTCTTAGATATCAGTTCTCCATAGTAAATACTGCTTCTCCCTAGGAAATCAGCCACAAAGACGTTCTTGGGCTTGAAATACAATTCTTGAGGCGACCCAACCTGGACTAAGCGTCCCTTATTCATTATTCCAATTCTATCACTAATGCTCAATGCCTCCAATTGATCATGTGTAACGTATATAGTTGTAATCCCAAGTTTCTTTTGAATCCTCTTTATCTCCTCCCTCATCTCTATTCGAAGTTTAGCATCCAGGTTACTTAAGGGCTCGTCAAGAAGGAGTACCCGAGGCTTCACCACTAATGCCCTGGCAAGAGCAACCCTCTGTTGCTGTCCCCCACTTAGTTGAAGCGGGTATCTATCCTCTAATCCCGCTAACTTTACGAGCTCTAGCGCCTCTAACACCATTTTCTTTATATCATCGTCTGAAAGTCCCAGTTGTTTCTTCTTAATTTTCAATCCATAAGCAACGTTTTCGAATACTGTCATGTGGGGCCATAAGGCATAGTTTTGAAAAACCATAGCTGTGTTTCTTTTGTATGGTTTCTGAAAAGTGACGTCTTCGTCGTCAAAGTATAATCTTCCAGAATCTGGTATCTCAAATCCTGCGATAATCCTTAACGTAGTTGTTTTACCGCATCCACTAGGACCCAAGAAAGTGAATAGTTCCCCTTTCTCAATAGTCAGTGAGAGATCGTCAACCGCGATGACGTTTGCGTAGGTTTTGGTTATTTTTTCGAGTCGAACCCTGGTCAAACCTCTCCCCTTAAGCACCTATGAATGCGTATTTTTGCTTAAATACATATACAACTATTAAAACCGCAATGAGTTGAAGGAATATGAGGATAGTGCCCATGGCGGCAGTTACTTGGGGTCCAATGCCAGCTCCGCCACTGTAATACTGCCTCATATAGTATGTGAGGGGAGCTTGAGCTTCGTTTATTCCGCCAAAGGTTATACTTGTGCTTACCTCGGTAGACATGTAGATAAAGCCTAGTAGCGCGCCGCTCATAACGTATCCAATTATAAATGGAAATATGACTCCAAATACAACTTTCATTCTTGATGCCCCAAGATTCATGGCAGCTTCTTCGAGGTTTTCATGGACCTGCTGGAAACCTGCAAACACCGATCTCACGACGTACGGAAGCCTGCGCACGCTGAACGCTATTATGAATACAATCCATGCCTGGAACCCTGGGTTAGCGGGGTGAAGGAAACCGAGCAATGCTGGGTTTAACTCTCCCAGATGCGAGAATAGAATGTAATAGCCTAGGGCTACGACCAATCCGGGAATCGCCAGTGGTGCTGTCGCCAACGAGTCTAGTAAGTTGCTCAACCATTTTATTTTAAGTCTGCTCACACTGTACCCAACGCTTACAGCCAGTATCACGGCAATAACCACAGATACTGATGCGTAAAGAAAAGTGTTCTTTAGATAATTCAATATGTTAGGATCGGTTAACGCCCTGCTCATGTAGATTGTCAAATCATACATGGAAGACGGAATTTGGATAACGAGTCCCTGAACCTGACCCTGCTCCACTCTAGTGTAAGGCTGTAGAATATTAAGCGACATGAGAACCACGCCGATTTGAGGAAAAGCAGTATACAGAACTAGTGGAAAGACGCCTAGATATACTGCAAGTTTTCCGAGGACTCCCAGCTTATGTTCTCTCTTTTGCCATCTCCCTCCCCTACTAATCATTGCGTACGTCCTCATACCCACGTAATTCCTTATTGCTACGAAACCGGTGAGGGATATGAAGAGTAGAATCAATCCCAAAGCAGCTTTCTCCGGTGAGACCGCCCCTCTTGCATTAACTATGCCATCATAAATTTGGTAACTTATCAAATTCTTGTAGTTGAAAACTATTGGTGCAGCTAGGTCTTCAAGACTAAAGATGAAGACGATAATTGATCCCGCGACTATACCTGGAAGAGCCAATGGAAGAGTTACATTCAAAAAGAGTTTTAAACCTTTAGCACCAAGGTTTTCAGCCTGTTCTTCGGTTGAAGGATCTACATTAATGAAGCTAGCGTAGGCGTTCAAATATACTATTGGATAGAAAGTCATAATCTGCGAAATGATGACTCCGGCCAATCCTTCGACCCTCAACGTATACCCCGTTATTGCCCGGTAAAGTTGAGATATAGGGCCACCTTCCCCCCATAATAACCTGATCACGTAGGCGTTCACGAATGGGGTTACAAATAATGGGACCATCGCAAGGATTCTCAGAAACATTTTCCCTTTGAAATCATATCTAGCGAGGACGAATGCTACTATTGTACCTAGGATGGTTGCGATTATGGTGACTATGGCAGAAACAAGAAGGCTATTGATTAATGATCCATAGTCTACTCCTTTCAATATTACAAGCTTCAAGGGCTCAATAACTCTGACAGGGTTTTGATCTAAGGGGTTTAAATTAACATAAGTTAAAGTTGGGTACTGGGGCCTTAAATGCCCTCTCAGAATCGTTTCAAAATTGCTCCACCACTCGCCACCAACAGGTGGTGTGAATGCATAAATTAAAACGGATAATATGGGCACCAGTAGGAATAACGTCAAATAAGTAAATCCGAACAATAGGAAAACCCACATCGTCCTATCAAGTTGAGCAATCGTTGATTTAATCCTTCTGGTTACGCCATAAGACCTCTCCCTTCTTATCTCGATCGATATAATTCTCCTTTTCAATCTCTCGTAAATGAACCCGGAAAAGGAAAGAGAAACGAATGGGGTTATCCCTAAAGCGAGCGCGGAGGGAATGCCCGAAATCGATAATACAAGTATGAAGAAAATGTAGAGGAAACCTGCCACAGATAGAAAACTTAGGGAGGAACTGAATTTAATTCTTCTGAAATCGAATCCCTGATGAAGAAATAAAGGGCCGAGAGCGAAAGCTATTACCCATAAAGCCGTTTCTACAATGAAACGGTCTGTTTGAGGGAGGTTTAAGTCGGGGAGTGTTATGTAAACCACTCCTAGGATAAGCCCCCATATAAAGACATCTAATAGTCTTGCTCCTCTCATCAATATCAACCTTACCAATAATGGATTTTAAAAAAGATAATTAAATTTTATCTCTTCTTAAGGAAGAAGTAGACTATTACTAATCCGATAACAACCACTAAAATCACTAGACTTACCGGTACTGAGAAACCTTCCCCTGCTTGTTGCTGAGTTGCTGGAGTCGTTGGCGTAGTTGTCGTAGTAGTCTCAATTATCGTAGTTGGAGTTGTTTCCGTTGGGGAAGGGGTAGTCGTTGGCGTAGTTGTCGTAGGTACAGGCGCACCACTCAATGCCTGCTGGAGTAGGTCTAAAGCTTCTCGATACCTCTGTCTTGCAAGGTCCTCCCACATTCTCCTAAGAGTTCCTTGAATGGCTGCTTGAGACATATACGGATTTATTGCTATTGCGTAGTCTACGGTGAAAGTAACGGTATTGTTAGTTAATGGGTCAGTGAACTCCAGGGGCTTGGATATGTACCATACTAGGTAATCAAACCATTCCTTTGAAATCCTTCCTTGCAAATAGGCACTGGCTATCTGACCCCAAACAGGCGTAAGATCTCCGTGAGCGTTAACGAGAGTGGCTTTGAAATAGTTAACTACAGAATCAACCCATTTAGCAGAGAGGGTTTCATTGAAAATTATGCCACCCGCCTGCTGTATGTTCTGAAGGGCTTGGTATAGGTCTTGCCTCTGTTGACCTGCCGGAGTGTTGAAAACATTGGGATTTATCGGCAGTCTGTTTATATCATTATCTAACCATATTTGTTGACCACCATATTCGCTGAGAACCCAAGCTACAAACGCGGCTGCATGAACAGGATATCTCGAGTCTTTAAGTAAAGCTATGGGATCTGCGTTAACGATGGACTCATTAGCAGGGATAACGTATTCACACGATGGATTAGTGTTCATGGCCATATATCCGTAAAAGTCTATAGTTGTCCCTACACCGATCTCTCCTCTGATTACAGCATCTCTTACGTCGCCACTCCCTGAGTATATTATAGCGTTAGCCGCTAGAAGAGTTAAGATTTTCCACCCCTCTTCCCATCCCTTAGCTTGTAGTATGATTTCGAAAATTCTAGTATTGCTGGTACTCATCGTCGGATCTGCAGTCCCTATGATGTGAGCGTCAGGAAGGAATTTCGCGTATTCTGGAGATGCAAGATCGGCCCATTTTCTCGGTATAGGTACTTGATACCGGTTTAGGACATCCTTGTTTACCGTAAAACCAAAGCTACTTACGCTTGCCCCTATCCACACTATGTTTCCTTCCGAGTCAACTATGTAAGACTCGGCACCCGCTATTCTTGATGGTATCTTTGATAATTCGTACAGTATGGCATAGTGAGATGGATGTATTGTGTAATTAATGCTTTGAAGATAACCCATAGTATACATGTTGTTGAAGAGGGTTGGCCCTCCTCCCCATGCCACGTCGATCGGTGTTCCCAAGCTTTTTGCCCTTTCAATATAATCAGGCCACGATTCGGCAGCAACATAAAGGAACTGTATATCACTTATACCAAGTTCTTGGGCTACTCTGCTACTCAGGAACTGTGACTTAGTGAGCGATAAGATTGATTGCTCATGACGTGTGATTACTCTCAACACGATGCCTCTTTCAGTGGTCAAACCTTTCAGATAGTCAAGCCATGGATATGGTTCGCTTGCCTGCCCCCATGGCCACTCACTACTAACAATGGTCAGTTGTGTTGAAAGAATCGTGAGAGTTAATATTAATATCCCTACAAACCCAGGGATTTTTCCGCTCACTTTATCACCATCCATTAGAATGTTTTTACGTAGTAATAAACATTATACGATAAAAAGATTTTCGGTAAAAAAAGGTTTTAAAAAAGTTACTTTTTCCTAAGCATCATGAAGCCCATGAGTACTATAATGATAACCAGGACGCCTGCAACGATGCCGGTGAGAGTATAGTCCACAACGCTTTCGGTGATGACGCTTGTTTCTGTTCTCGTTGTCACTACCTCTTGGGTTTGAGTGGTCGTGGTGGTAATAGTAACCGTCTCGGTTTGAACATTAGTCACAGTTTCCGTCACTGTCTCAACTCCCGTCATAGTGGGTTCTAACAATCCTATTATCTTGAATCCGCTTACTTTAGCTAATGTTCTTGCACCAGTATCGTAACTCCCTAGCATACTATATTGTGCTTCTGGTGTGGGGGCTAAAACATCTATGACTTTAGGTTGTACTCCGGCAAGAATCGCTAAGGGATCGCCACCTCCTAGAACCCATTCAGCGGGATCGCCAGCTTGTACTCCTCTAACCTTACCCTCACCGTAACCATCATAACTTGCGAGAGCGACGAAGACCACCCATTCTCTAACTCTCTCAGGGTCTGGAAATACGGACTTGGCTATCTTTACTTCAATAGTGTTCGGTTCATAATCGCTAACGTACACGTCAAACAAGTCTGGATTGTTGTATTCATCCGCAACCCTCTGCATATTACCATCAAATAGGGCTGATACTTCTCCATCTGGGTACGGGGTGCTGCCCCATCCGGGTATGGCTACTACCGCGTAATGCCAACCGTGCCATATGTTTACATTCAAGCCTATTGATGCGTTGGATGTGGGTAGGTCGCTGGAGGTTGTCTTTATGTAGATTTGTAGATTTTGCAAGCTGAATCCATTGGGCCCGCTCCATGGATTACCACCGAGGTTTTTAACCGTAGCTCTAAAGTATAAGTAGTTGGAGTCTGCATGTACTCCGAATTTTACTAGATCGTATATGCCTTGAACGAATATTGGGTTAGTCGGATATAGTAAGGTTCCAGCTCCCTTGTCGTCCCCCACGGGGTCCGAGAATACCGCTATTGTTTCCATCAATGGGTCATAGGTTTCCAATATTTTAATGAACCATCGTATGAGGTTGGTAACAAATTTCGGCCCGTCCAGTTGAACTCCGTAATACAAAGACGCCCACGCTGGCTCATAGTCTCCGTAAAGGGATTCGCCAGCTACAACTATCAAGTTGTTCTTTTCACGGTGATACTCTGCAGCATAGGCTACGAAACTCCAGTCTCCGGTTCCATATATTAATGGATCGTAGACTCTCGGGCTTGGTGGTTGATTGTCACCTATGTAGGATAAGCGGTACCACGCAATCCGTATTAATCCTGGGAAGGTCTCGTTAATCGGGTCGCGGTAGTTTCCTAGTTCATCCATCCATATCACTGCGTTCGGACCGTGCATAAGTATCGGGTATTGTATTCCCTCATCCAAAATGCTCGTGAACAACTCAGGCACATCGTCTGGCTCCACGAAAGCGTTCATACGATAATAAGCTCCACAGCATACCGGCGAATCAACGCCCTTGTATGTGTAATTCCTACATGGCGTTGTAGAATATACGGCTCCTTCCTCCAGCCTCAATTTTGCACCAATATACTCTAGTAATCCATTAACTGCAGATATTGAGTTAATTCCGCCCCCGTAGTCACTATCCCCAGCCACATACAATACTTTGTCTCCTTTCTCCAGCCATGCAAGTAGTGCGTCGAGTTCTTCGGGGGACAAGCTTGCTGTAGGCTGTCCAATGAGGAGTATATCGACATCTGCAAGTATTTCAGTGGTAAAAGATGTGTTAATTATCTTCCAGTTGACGAAAGTGATGTTACCCATGATATAGTCTAAATATTTATTGCTTTCTCCATGCGCCAAGTCAACGCCAACGGTTACTGTTTGACCCGGTTTTACAATAGCAATGGAGGTTAGAGGTGCTAGTGAGACGAATAACAGCGAGACTATTAATACTAGAATTAACTTCTTCATAAGGTTTCACCTTTCATCTTATCTTAACTATTCCATGATATATAAACTTAAATTTTTAGAAAAAATTATTTCCTAAGGAAGAAAACATAAATAACGCTGGCTATAATTATTATTCCCACGATTAATGCACCAATGAGCAAGGATTGATTAGTCTCCACCTCCATCGTTGTCTCTAGGGTAGTGGTTGGGATTGTTGTGGGGGTTGTAGTCGTCTCTGTCTGGGGAGTTGTAGTTGTTTGAGTTGTCGTGGCAGTGGTGGTTGTAGTAGTCATCGTTTCTGTGTAAGGCAGTGTTGTAGTAGTCGTTGTCTCCATGGGAGGCGATGTCGTAGTGGGGGAAGGAGTTTCTGTAACTGGTTCAATAATAGTATCGGAGACTACTGTTATGGGTGTAGCGGGAGGCTGGGCTCCATAAGGTATGAACGTTATATTAAAGATTTTTATCCTGACACGTCCGGAGTAATCGGCTATGGACGCATTCAATAGTACTGATTTGGTTGTTGTCGAAGAAACGGTGAATTGCAATGTAAACGTTACATCGTTCATTTTTTGAGTATATGAGGAAGGCGATTGAGTGTATTTTAACATAGTAGTGTTAGAACCATCTATCAACATGAATGAAGCAGACTTTATTCCCCATCCTTGATCTATTCCACCAAGGTAGAGAGTGAAAGACCTGTTCAAGTAGGGGGGTCTAGGCGAGTACGTTTTAACTAGTATATCTGGTGGACTGAGGTCGAGGGCATTATATAAGTATATCTCTATGGCCCTTTCAAATCTTAAATCGACGCTGATTGTTACATAAAGGATCCCGTCTTTTAATACTGAATTGATTCCAGCCGTGTTTTCAGGATTTATTATGTATCCCACCATAGTGCCGTTCCAAGGTAGTAGCCACATTATTTTCCCAGTCAAGTTTAGCCAGCTGAGATTGTTGTAGAATGATATAATGTATGAATTATTAGATTGCACAATATTCACGGGAAGATACGTCCTATTAGACCATCCTAGATTATTGGTTGGCGGATACAGTCCGACTGGAATACTATTTAGGGCCAGAGGGCTCGTCGAGTTTCTGAACCCTATGAATGTAGGTGGAGTTATGGGGAAGGAGATTTCACCGGTTAATAGATTGAATTCGAAGTATCCTATTCCACAATAGCTGGCGCTTCCATGGGCGGTTGTCGTGAAGGTCATGAAATAGGTTGTGGTATTAGTTCTTATGCTGTTGTATTTTGTAAAGAAATCCCTGTGAACATGCCCTGAGAGAACAAATGTAACGTTGTAATCCTCAATGAGTTTCAACACGTACCTGAAGGCTGTCATGTTGTTGCTCCAATAACTACTAACAGGGGTGTTAACTCCGGGTGAATAGGGTTTTAGTGTTTCAGTGTCATTGTACCAGGTATACAATTCGCCTTGATAATAGAACATTGGATGGTGTACCAGTATCGCTTTAAAGGGGATACTGGAGTAATTGGCTAACACTTCCTCTAGGAAGACTATCTGCTCCCAAGTCGGCGTTCCTCCCTCAGCCGAGAAGAGTCCAATGACAAGAAGATTGTTTCCAAGTATTCTATACCAATATGTAGGACCCAGGTACTTCTTGTAATTCGCTTCCGGTGCATCATGATTTCCTGGAATACCGATCACTGGATATCGATATAGGAGATAGTACCTATATGATTGTGCTGCAAGGTATTCGTAAGGGGCTGCCGTATCAGCAATATCGCCAAGCCAGAAAATCAGGTCGGGATTTAATAGGTTTGCAAGGGTAAAAGCTGACACCCTATTTATGTCACCAGTCATAGTGTCGGGTGAACCCGTGAGGAAGTGGATATCCGTCATAACAGCAATCCTCAAAGTGTTCGACCAATTTGACATGATCCATAGACTTCTCTTAATGTTGTACCTAGAAGAATTCGATATGACTATAAGGTCGTATAAGCCTTCATCGACATTAGGCGGTATGCTAATTATGACTTGGCCGTTGCCCAAATTCTCAACAATTAACGTGTAGTTCAAGAATACTGTAGTATCTCCGACCGACTTAGCTGTAGTCATATAGGCTCCTGAGATCTGCAGTCCCTGGAAACTAGAGGTCAGTGATAAAGTAATGCTCGCTCCAGGAGGCGAGATGGCTGGAAGGGCGGGCCCTATTTCATTAAACAAGTTTTCGCCTACATCATAAATAAGGCCGGGGAGGACCTCATTTGCTTGCGCAGTAGCCGCTGGAATATTCGCTGTTGTTATAAGAATAATACTTGCCAGCGCGATCATGAAGATTATTTTTCTTCTCAACTTTATTCACCAAATATGATTTTATCATAGAGATGATTTAAATAATATATGTAAGAGAAGGGAGTGCGTTAGCGTGAGCAATCGGAGAAGAGGGTTTTCACACGAGAGAGACTTGGTTTACAAGTTGTGGTCATATGGTCTAGCTGTCGTTCGAGCTCCTGCTAGCGGTTCAAAAGCGAGGAGGATTCTATACCCCGATATAGTCGCCGTGTATCAGGGGAAAGTCGTAGCTATTGAAGCAAAAACTATTAGAAAGGAAAGGTCAATTTACGTCAGACCAGAACAGGTTGAAAAACTTTTGGAATTTAAGCGGCGAGCGGGTGGAGAGGCTTTCATTGCGATTAAAATAGTGGGGACAGGAGAGTGGAGGTTTGTGAGGATTGAAAATTTACAAGAAAGACCGTTTAAGATAACAAAAGACATGATTGCTAAGGCTCTTAAACTCGAGGACTTGATTTCTTTAGTTAAAGGTGTGAAAAGTCTAAAGGACTTCTTTTAAATTATTCATCCCGTGAACAAGAATCATGAGACCATAGATAACATTTGACGACTAAGCCACAGTATGCTGGAATGGAAACGTTTTAATAATCGCTGAATAGTAACCTAAGAAGCGTTTGAGACATCAAAGAGATCAGAAAATCGTAGTACTATCAGGGTAATAACCATGAGGATTTTAGTAACTGGTGGTGCAGGATTCATCGGACATAATATTTCACTTTACCTGATCAACAAAGGATACGAGGTACTAGTACTGGACACTCTTGAAAGGGCAAGTCCAATGGGTTTAGAGAGGCTGAAGGAGAAAAACATCCCGATAATTAAGGCAGATGTAAGATTTTATGAAAATTATAGCGATATTGATGTGGTGGTTCATGCGGCAGCTTATGTTGACGTCGAAGAGAGTGTTAGAGAACCGCACAAATATTTCGACGTCAATACGATGGGAACTAGCAAAGTAGGGTTAGAGTGCTCGAAAAAAGGGGTTAAACTGATATACCTGAGCTCGGCGGCGGTTTACGGGGATCCCGTTAAAATACCTATTACTGAAGCGGACCCTATTGATCCTAAATCACCGTACGGTTTAAGTAAGTATATGGGGGAGCAAATTATAAGAATGTATGGAAGGCTGTACGGACTGAAATACTCTATCCTACGTTTATTCAATGTGTATGGGCCCGGCCAGAGAATGGAGCACGCTGGAGTTGTCTCAAGATTCGTTTTGAATGCGATTCGAGGAGAGCCTTTTATTGTTTATGGGGACGGTACTCAAACAAGGGATTTCATCCACGTATTCGATGTCGCTAGAATCGTTGAAAAAATGATTTCTCAAGATGTCTTTTCAAACGAGATTTATAATGTTGGCACTGGTCAACCGATTAGCATTCTTGACCTCACAGGCGTTATATCTAGGATTATTGGTAAGGATCTGGTCGTTATACATAAACCTAGGAGAAAGGGGGACATATTACATAGCGTGGCAGATATTTCTAAATTGAAACACATGATCTCTTTCGAACCCGCTATCCACATTGAAGAAGGTATTAAATTGCTGATCGAGGAATACAGGTCTTCGAGCACATAATCTTTCACCCCTTTAAAATAGTATAACATGACTTTTGCGCGTAGTCAATTTTTTGAATAAAATGAGAGATCTATGAATCCCGCATTCTTAGCTCATAAGATATGATGCTTAATCTGTCCACCTCCAAATTCACCACCTGAGGTTCCCAAACCAGTACTCCTTCCAGTTGATACGGGTTGCACCAAGCCTTTCACCAACATCATGGTCCTCTAGAATCCCATGCCCCTATCTCATTTTAATGAAAGCTAGATATTCTGCAAAAACAAGCGGGTCTGTTAAAGGTTTACGTAGCCAGCGGCAATTTAATCGTCAAATCAGAGGTTACGGTTGCATTAAACATTGGTGTTATAATTGGATTTGAGCATTATTATTTATGTATATTCTGTAGGTGGGTTGATGAACGAAATTGAGGATTTCGTACTGCTAGGGACAGGATCAAGAGTTTTCTATCGTTGCCTACTGCCAGATTCGAAATTTGACATATTAATTATAGGTTCGCATGGTTTGACAGCTCACAGTGGAGTCTACCTCCCAGTTGGAGAGGTCTTTGCTAAAAGCGGCATTGCTTTCTGCATGCATGATCAGAGGGGTCATGGAAGAACGGCTAGCGTGGACGATAAGGGCTATGTAAACTCGTTCCTTGACTATGTATCAGATCTCGAAAAATTCGCGGACTACATCAAATGGAGGATAGGTGGAAAGAAAATAATTTATTGGGGCCACAGCATGGGAGGATTAATAGTTCTCCTTGCCAGCATTTTCGCGAAAGACGACGTGGACGCAGTAATAGCGCTGGCGCCTGCTCTGGAAATACCGCTAAAAACTTCTCACAGGATAGTTCTTAAGATGTTGTCAAAAATAAGTCCGCGCTACAAGCTGAAATTACGTGATCATAACCCCCAGAAACAGGAAACTTTCGAAAAAATAAAGGACCCTCATTTAATTCTATCCGCGGTTACGGCCAAACTAATCAACGAGATGATTACAGCTGCTTCGCTATTTTGGAGGAACACAGAAAACACATCGGTACCCGTCTTGATTATTCACGGCGAGAAAGATAACGTTATCCCGGTCGAAGCTTCTAAGAAGGCTTTTGAGAAAATAAAATCTCCCTATAAGAAACTCCTTATATATTCCAACTTTGGTCACAACTTGTTTCTCGAACCCGGAGGGGAGAAAATCTTAGAGGATATTCTCAAATGGATTCAAAACCTCTCAAGCGATAAAATTTAAAGGCATGAAAAAAACTGAGTTATTTTGTACTTACCATAGTGAGATTATATGAGAATACTTGCTAACATACGAGTGATTCCGATAGGAACATGCTCGTCCAGCATAGGCGACCATGTAAAAAAGGCCGTTGAAGTTTTAAGAAATCATGGGATTAATTACGTTGTAACCCCCTTTAGTACCGCTTTCGAAATTGAAAGCTTAGATAAATTAGCAGAAATTACGGGAGAGATTATCAACATATTGAAGGGCGAGGGCGTGAATAGGGTCGCCATTGATATTTCGCTAGACCTTCGATTCGACAAGGAAATCAGCTTGGACTATAAAGTCAAACGAGTCGTCAATTCATGATTATTTTCGAGCCTTTTTGATCAATCTACCTACATATCAGCTAGTTCTTTAAATACTCTGAACTAGAGAGTCTAGATAGATTTAATAAACTACCTATGCGATAAATACGGTCAGGGTTTATAATGAGCTTAAAATCCCTCAGCAATGAGATAGCTCAAATAGTTGAAAACGTCAAGCCTTCTGTAGTTACGGTTTCAACTCTCATAGAGCACCCGTTAAGCGTGTTTGGCTTTGAACCAGTGAAGGGGTTCGGATCTGGTTTCGTATTCTCACGGAAGTACGTGGTTACTAACGCTCATGTAGTTAAAAACGCGGCCAGAGTAACCATAAGCTTTATAGACGGCTATGTAACAAGAGCCGAGGTACTTGCTGTCGACACTGCCAAGGATTTAGCTCTCCTAGGAACAGATGAGCACGTCTCCCCCTTGAAAATGGGGGATTCGGGTAAGTTGAGGGTAGGCGAGATAGTTTTCGCCATTGGCTCGCCTTTAGGAATGTTTCAGCATACAGTCACGATGGGTGTTGTCAGCGCGTTGGGCAGGACAATAGTCGGCGAGAACATAATTCTCGAGGACTTGATTCAAACTGATGCAGCTATAAATCCTGGTAATAGCGGGGGACCGCTTATCAATCTAGAGGGCGAGGCAGTCGGAGTGACAACGGCGATAATTCCTTTCGCTCAGGGCCTGGGGTTTGCAATACCTATTAACACGGTAAAGAGGTTTATTGCCATGATAGAGAAGTATGGAAGACCGGTAAGAGCGTGGATTGGGGTTTACGTCGCTCCTTTAAATCCCACCATTGCCTCTCTTTACAGGTTGCCAGTTAAAGAAGGCTTGCTCGTCGTGAAGAGCATACCTGGCACTCCAGCATATATGGAAGGAGTTAGGGAGGGAGATGTCATACTAGAAGCAAATGGGAAACGCGTTGGGAAAACAAGCGATTTGCGTGAAATCGTGGAGGAGAGCATTGAACAAGGATATGTTACTCTTCTAGTCCAAAGAGGTTCAAGCAAGCACCTAGTCGACGTTGAGATACTGACTCAGGCTTCCGACTAAAATTTTCAACGTTTTTGTTCAATAAGACCAAGAGTAGTAAAGCTTCATATCATCAGGGCATTTACACATATCTCCATCCTATACCTCTTATTCTCGC
This sequence comes from Thermosphaera sp., assembly GCA_038827615.1. NCBI lineage: Archaea > Thermoproteati > Thermoproteota > Thermoprotei > Desulfurococcales > Desulfurococcaceae > Thermosphaera > Thermosphaera sp. Next base: position 566,885 of record JAWBNK010000001.1, on the reverse strand, counting down.
CTAAGCGAAAATAAAAGAAACGTTTTTAACTTTATCTATCGTTATGATACATACGTCTATATACTAGAAGGTGATGAATAATGAGTAACGAGCTTGTATTCCAGATTAAGCTTGGGAAACGGCCATTATTGTTGCTCGTAGGAGCCGTCTTAGGTCTTATAGTAGGGGTCACGGTTGGAGAACCCATTAAAAACATAGCATTCCTGGGAGACATTTATGTCTCCTTACTAAAGTTTATTGTTGGACCGCTAGTGTTTTTATGTATAGCTTGGGCTACTATGAGCATGAGAGATCTCCTGAAACTAGGTAAGATATTCCTTGGATTCCTTCCATATTGGTTGGTTACGGGACTGGCATCTGTTGGCACAGCATATGCAATAGGAATAATGCTGAAGCCCGGCGAAGGAGTGCAATTACCAGGTAGCGGAAACGTTAACCCGGTATCCTTAACGATTGTTGATTACTTGAGGAACATCATTCCTTCGAATTTCGTTGACATGTTTCTCAATTTGCGAATGCTTCAAATAATATTCACGGCGATCCTTATTGGCATCGCAGTTGGTATGATTGGACGAACTAACCCACAAGTTAAAGAGTTCTTGACAAGACTGTTCGAATCCCTCCTTTCGGTGGTCTACAAGCTGTTAGACTTTATATTGTGGTATGGACCCATAGGTGTGTTTGCATTAATGGCAAATGTTGCAGCCATCGTAGGAGTCATAGCTGTAGGAGCATTCGCGAAATTGGTATTAGCTTTTTACGTTAGCGGCTTAATCGTTCTATTGGTAGTCCAGCCTCTCATCATGATTTTAGTCGCTAGGCTAAACCCACTACGGTTTTGGAAGAAGTATTATCCAGCAATGATCACGGCTTTTTCAACGGCCAGTAGTAATGCAACGCTACCCGTTACAATAAACTCAGCTACCGAAGCAGGAGTGTCAAGAGAAGTTGCGACCCTGATACTTCCCGTGGCAGCCACAATCAACATGCAAGGAGCATGCGCGACTATTACGTTATTCACTTTATTCGCTCTTCAAGCACTTGGAATCCCCTTAGGATTTGGAGAAGTTCTAACTCTTGTTGTCTTAGGCCTCCTCGGTGCAACCGCGGCAGCAGGAGTACCGGGGGGTGCAGCGATAGTTGCTGTTGCAACAGCGACCGCTCTGGGTATTCCGGTTGAAGCCGCAGGGTGGATGGTTGGAGTACACCCAGCGGTAGATCCATTTGAAACCATGCTAAACGTGATTGGTGACCCGTTGGGAGCCACTATAGTCTCAAAATATATCACTAAGGATTTCAATGAAGATAAGTGGAGAGAATAATCGCACTGAAAAAAAAATAAAAAAGTAAATGTGATTTAATCATCACTTTTTCTTCTTTTTCTCTTCTTTCTTTTCCTCCTTCTTAGGTTGTTGTGGTTGGCTCATGATTATCCCTTCCAATCTATTTGACTAATACATAATTATGTAAAAGGCTCATTTTAAAAACTTAATAATTGTTTTCAAGTATTTTCAATATTTCAGGTCATTTTTCATGAAGGTTAAGTAAATCAAAGGATGGCGTGACAAATCCTACTACTTTCCTTTCAGTATTGATAGATAAGATAATAGTAACTAATGAATGTAGAATTCCTAGTTCACGGCATTACGGGAAGAAACATTCTTATTCGTCTCTACCGCGCTTAGAAGGATTAATGAATCGTAAAGATGCCAGATTGTATCCTAGATTACTCTAGACCTTGACCTTTATTGTTACCTGAAAATCTCCATGTCTTAAAAGATTCCATTAAGAGTTTACACCCACGATAATGAAAACTCTCAATGAAGTCGAGTGCTTTAAACGAATAACAACATCGTTTCTCACCAACAGTTGGATTTTTAAAAAGAAGTAGCTTTTCATGAAAATATTTTAACTCTTTAGTAAATACAATAAAACGGTGTATTCGATGAATAATCTTAATTTAAGCCAAAGGCTAGAAAAAATGAACCTAAGGGAAAAGGAATATTCGGAGATGTTATTGAGAACTGTCGAGAAGTTCCGACACCCTGTTTTAGCGGCATTGTTTACAGCAGTAGCTCTCGACTCTCTTAAACATTCTCGAATGTATGAGTCCCTAGTAAAGCTTATTAAAACTGAACCACCATTCCTTACTGAAGAAGAGTATAGAGAGATTTCGGAATCAATAGAACACCACATCAAGACTGAGGCCGATATGATAAGACAAACCCAGGAACTAATTGAACAAGCCTCAGACTCGAGATGCAAGTTGATTCTTGAAGCAATATATAAGGATGAAATAACCCATCACCAGTTATTAACTATGATTAAAGAAAAGCTAGCAAAAAAGGAATTGCTTAGCGAAGAGGTATTATGGGACTCGATCTGGAAAGAAAGCCCATGGCACGGGACCCCAGGAGGGTAAATCTATTTGATTTATTTGAAAATGAGAATCCCGTAAACTTTTCACATAATAACTATAATTTCACAGTGTTTATCTGTCTCGCGAGTTTCTAGTAAAAAGCTTTAAACATTTCGTAATATATTTTATAACGGTGTTTTCTTGTACGAAGATGTTAAATCAAAGATCGTTGAAGCAATGAAATATATGGAGGAAAAGAGCCTTAATCACGGGAGGTCAGGGAATATCAGCGTTAAAGTAAGTGATGATAAGATTCTTATTACTCCGAGCGGAGTTGTAAAATCGAGAATGAAGGTGGAGGATATTCTCGTCGTTTCCCCGAATGGTGAGATATTGGAGGGAACACTTTTCCCTACGGTTGAAATGCCCATGCATTTAGCAATTTATAAAGAGTTTAAACATGTGGGCGCTGTTGTGCACGCCCACGGATTGTATTCTAGTGTTTTAGCCGTTTCAAGAGAGTCTTTACCACCGATTATCGAAGAAATGATCATGTACACCGGAGGGGATGTCAGAGTTGCCGAGTATGCTCCATTCGGAAGCGAAAGGTTGGCTAAGAATGTTGTTGAGGCTTTAAGAGATAGGAGCGCAGTCTTGCTTGCTAATCATGGTGTAGTAGCTTGTGGAAAAACCTTGGAGCAGGCCTTAGAGGTGTTAACACTCGTTGAACGTGTTTCACAGATTTATATATTGGCTAAAATCATGGGACGCGTCAACGTTTTACCCGATGATGTAGTAGAGTCTCAGAGAGCGATATTCCTTAGAAGGATTTACGAATCAAAGTAAAGCGTTTTTGAACTCAAAACTTACTATTGGAGACTTGCATGGCTTTTAAAAACTTTCCCCTTTTAATAAGCAGAAGAAATCCCTATTTAGCAAGTATTCTCAATATGGTTGCTTTGAGATTTAGTTCTATATTAGAATTTAACGTCAAAATATTACAATAAGAAGGTTTATGAGGAAGTTCAATGGATCAATGTTTTTGGTTTCAGACTATTCGGATTTTGATAGGAATGTTGTATTTCTCCTCGAGCCTCCTAAGTTTTTTCACTCTCTTATTGTACGTCTTTAACAAGTTCCTACTGATTATTACTATAATGGAATTATCTTCTATCGTTACTTCGGCCTCCGGGAGAGTTTTCTTCACGTTTTCAATAATGTTATCCATTAGACTTGGTTTTCCTCTCAGCTTTTTGACTGGAACTACAACGGTTTGTTCTCCGAAGGTGTAAATCTCGTACTCGAGTTCTCCGGTGAGGAAATCTCTAACTTCAATCACTGGTCTGGATAACTCGGCTTCCTTCAACCCTGTTGGAAGCTTCACCGTCATTTTTACATCATAAACCTTATCAACTACTCCATTCTTAATGAAGATCACTGTATCGATTATGGAAGGTATCATGCCCAGTTCGACTCTTCCAATAAACCTTTGAACCGCATCTATCGGGGTTGTCGCGTGAACCACTCCTATCATTCCTATTCCCGCAAGCCTCAGGTCTGCGAACAGCTTGAAATCCTCGTCATATCTCATCTCATCGAAAACAGTGTAGTCCGGTCTCGACAATAACAAAATATCGTGAAGTTCGCCCATGTTAGCGTAGTTTTTACTGTATTGTGTTATATTGGGCGGCAGGATCATGTCTCTAGGAGATTCGACGGTTTTTACTACCTTGCCCTGTCTCATGTAGTACTCGGCTAAGGCTTGTGCAAAAGTAGTCTTACCCATGCCTGGTGCTCCAGCTATTAGTATTCCTTCGGCCCTCTCCCCAAGTCTCTTGACAAGTTCCGCTGGTAAATTATAGTCTTCAAGCTTCAACTTCTTAACAGGCTTTACAGCAGTGATCTCCCATCCATCGCTCAAAGGAGGTCTCGTTATAACAATCCTATACTCTCCAAGCTGTATGATCGTCGAGCCAACTCTATCAATTTCTATGAACGCGTCACTCCTCCTCCTAGACTCCTCAATAATCTCATTAGCCATTTTCTCAATATCTTCCTTCGAAAGCGGAGTTTTTGACAAAATAGAATAAATCCACTCCCCGGGTTTACCTTTTTTCGCTAAAGGTTCGACCCCTTCTTTCAAGTGAACACTCATAGTGTCCTCGTCGAAATACTTCTCAAATTCTAGCTTAATCTTTTCTCTAGGAGCAACATACAATACTTCGAGTCCGTAAGCTTGGGAAATTCTGTAGTGTATGGGATCTCCAGTGACTAAAACCGCCCCAAGACTCCTAGCAAGCTCCCTTATGCTGTAATTTACCTCGCTCACCCACTCTTCTTCGGATAAACCAAACCTTGGTCGTTCTCCAACGAATTCAAGGGTGATTAGACCTTTTTCATAGAGGCTTCTCAGTCTCCTTACCTCCTCTAAGCCAGTCATACCCACGGCCTTTCCTTGAGAAGCTAGATGTTCGAAAATTGTGATCAAACCCTTGTGAACTAGAATTTTCCCAATGATTTTTCCTTCCTCAATCATTCTAACCAGGATACCTTGGACAATCCCCGAGTAGTCTGGGATATATACCTTCTCCTCTACTAGTTTGAAACTCAAACCGAACACCGTATCTTCAGAATACGTTAAGGTTTACCGTCACTTTTTAAGCTATCTTATTGATACCATTCCTAGCGGGTGAAAAGTATTGAAGATTGAAACTACAATCATATTCTTGCTCATAGGGGTGGCTTTCATCGCAACCACTTTCTTGCTACAGAGAGTGGAGTCTGCTCCACCCATTCCTCTCATGCAACAAAGGGAGAAGCCAATTCCTCAAAATTTACCATGGTATCCGATGTTGATCTTCGGAGATAATAGGAACAGTAATGTTTACTCGGCTTATCCTCCGCCCATATTCTACTACTTTGTCGGCGAGATGGACGCGTTGAACCTCTTAGCTACAATAGGATTGGGGGATCATGTTGGATATGGGTACGAGTCTCAGTATGCAGTTTTTTATGAAATAATGAATTCGACGAGATTGGAAAACCTTTGGTTCCTACTAGGGAACCACGAACTAGTGTACAATCCAACTCTCTGTAGAAACTATTGGAGACAATATATTGGACCCGAGTATTCAATAATAGACGCCATTCCAGGTTGGAGATTAGCTCTGCTCGACACTGAGAGCGATATCTATTCTTGGAACAACCAGCTTGACCAGGCAGTAGCCGACTTGAATGGGCGTAAAATAATCCTGTTGATGCATAGGCCGGTCTACCCCTTAGTAAATCATAATATTCAAGCAGATAAGAACGCCTCCATACACCAGTGGGCGAGCATCCACGGTTGGCCACCTCTTGTCATCCAAGCTCACTGGCACGGTTGGGCTTACTACCGATTCAATGAAACAGACTGGATAATTTCCGGCGGTGCTGGAGCACCATTATACAGTGCTTCAAACTGCCAGGAAGGAGCTGTGTGTGTTTCCAAGTACCAGTATATGTGGTTAATACTGTATCCGAATCAGACCTACGAGTTCGCCCCCGTAATGATAGAGAATGGGGCACTAGAAGTTTCGATCTTCAACGCAACGGCATACATTGTGGTTAATAGTAAATTAGACGTTTATGGAAATCCCGTTGAACTACCTATAAGAATAAGGTACACAGTAGGAGGCGTAGACGTTTACATAGTAGCCAGGCTGCCTCCTAATTCCACCATCATGTTCAACATTAACCCTACCGATAATTACCGAGTTGAAACCAACGCTACTGATTTCTACGTCTACTTTACGACCGGTGACCCATATAATGCAACAGTGCTTTATCCAAGCGACAATCTAGCATTAGCTCATTACGGGATCGAGGGAGAGATATCCTTATACGAACCCATATCTTTAACATCTCCAACCCCTACCACAACTACAACCACTACAACAACGAAAACCACTACGTCGGCTACTTCTCAGACTACGACTACCACAAGTGCAACTGCAACGTCTACGACTACGACAACAAGTATTGAGACAACGTCCCCAACTACAACAACCACTGTCACTACCACCTTTAATTCTGAAACAACTACAACGTCGATAACAACCTTGACCACTACAACAAGTACGACCAGTGAGCCCACAACTTACACACCCACTCAGACAACCATTGAGTATCACACGCCACCTTCAAAAGTGAACGAAGGACTTAAAACAGAGTTGTTACTTATAATGGGACTAGTCATCGTTGGCATAGGAGTTGGCGTGTTAGCGATTTTGAAAAAACACTAAACTATCTTCTTAGATGCCTTCTCTAAGAACATTTCGACATAGTCTTTTACGTCAGGTCCTTCAATTATTTTCAACCTAAATTCTACCCTAACAACCGGTTTATTTATCCTAATCAACCTGGTGATATCTGAAGGAGTCCCCAAGACGACCGTGTCCACCGGAGCCTTATTTATCGTTTCCTCCAACTCTTTCAATTGATCTGGCCTGTATCCAGTGCTTGGAAGAACCGGTCCCATGTGCGGGTATTCCTCGAACATTTTCTTGAAGAAGTTTGTAGCGAATGGCCTGGGATCGACTGGTTCGCCACCATATTTCACTGCTGCGACGTAGCCTGCCGCATACCTAGCACCGCCATGCGTGACTGTTGGAGAGTCTTCAACCACGAGTACTTTCTTTCCAGATATCAAGTCGGGCTTGTCGACAACTACTTCGCTCTCCGCAACACTTATAAGAGCATCCTTGTTCCTTGAAGATATGTTTTCCTTTATTTTCAAAATTGCCCCGGGTTTAGCCTGGTCCGCTTTATTAATTATTACTCCATCAGCCATTCTCAAATTGATTTCCCCTGGAAATGATGATACTTCTATCCCGGGTCTCATGGCATCAGCAACCGTGACCATGAAGTCCGGCTTATAGAAGGGCCAGTCGTTATTTCCTCCATCCCAAAGTATTATATCATTCTCCATCTCCATAATCCTCAGTATCTTCCCGTAATCAACACCCGCGTACACGGAAAAACCTATTTTCAAGTAATGCTCATACTCTTCTCTCTCCTCTATCGTCGCCTCATACTTGTCCAGGTCGCTGAAATCGTGAAAAACTTGAACGGCAGACTTTTCTAAATCACCATACGGCATCGGGTGTCTAACTACGCCTACCTTGAGACCTCTCTTTCTCATTTCAAGAGCGAACTCTCTAGAAACCATGCTTTTGCCAGCACCAGTTTTTACCCCCGTAACAGCGATGACTGGCTTAATGCTTTCCAGCATCGTATCCATTGGTCCCAGAATCTTGAACGATAATCCTGCACCCACCACTCTGGAAACAATTCCACCTAGTTCCTCATAAGTCAAATCGCTGAAAGAGAGAACTGCCTCTTCAACTCCATGGGTCTTTGAAATATTCTCTAAATAATTCATGCTCAAGATGGGTATTCCATCTGGATATCGGGGTCCAGCGAGACTTGGTGGATATCTTCTCCCACTTATTCCTGGAATTTGGGTTTGGAGAAAAGCCACGACCTCATAGTCTGGGTTATCTCTATAGAACGTGTTAAAATTGTGGAAGTCTCTTCCACTAGCACCTAAGATCACTATTTTTCTCGGCATGCCTAACACCAGTAATTATTGATTAAGGACTCCATTAAAAATATGTTTCGAAATCTAATGTTTTTTAAAAAAATTAGTATTGGAATTGGTTAAGCTTATTCATCACGTTTTCAAGGCGCTTTAGCAGGATTTTTCTTTCAATGCTCGCCACTAATCTCCTTGTCGATATGACTGCGTCAGGGTTAACGCTCATGCTGTCTATTCCAGCTTCCACTAGGAATTCGACAATTTCTGGGTATACACTCGGGGCTTGCCCGCATATACTGACTGTCGCTCCCTTGCTGTGTGCCTTTTCAATGATCATTCTTATGGCCTCAAGAACGGCGGGGTCTCTCTCGTCAAAGTATCCCATCTCTGCGAGGATATTGCTGTCTCTGTCTGCTCCAAGAACCAACTGTGTGAGGTCGTTGCTACCAATACTGAATCCATCAACGTATTCTGCAAACTTGTCTGCAAGTAATGCTATGCTGGGCACTTCAGCCATTGCCCAAACCTTGAAGTCCTTGCTCCTCTTTAATCCCTCGTCCTCCATTATTGCAATTGCTCTCTCAAGCTCCCAAGTCGTCCTCACAAACGGGAACATCACCCAGACATTAGTTAACCCGAATTCTTCTCTAACCTTCTTAATAGCTCTAACTTCGAGCCTAAATCCAGGCTCATACTTTGGATGAATATATCTGCTAACGCCTCTCCACCCAATCATCGGGTTTCTCTCGTCTGGCTCGTACTTCTCTCCGCCCTTTAGTCCCCTGTATTCATTCGTCTTGAAGTCGCTGAATCTGACAACAACTGGCCTCGGATATATGACTTGGGCAACCTTCGCTATTCCCTCTGCAAGCTTGTTCACGAATTCTTCAGGCTTACCAATCTCAATTAAGTACAATGGGTGGTATTGGACCCAGTCGGTGATAATGAATTCAATCCTCATTAATCCAATACCGTCGAATGGAAGATCCTTATACTTTTCTATCGCGTCTGGTTCACCCAAGTTCATGTAAATCTTTGTAGCTGTTACTGGGTAGAGTGGTAGAAGTTGCTCGGAACTTATCCCTACAGCTGCAACACCTGATACCTGAGGAGCAACTTCTGCCTTGGGCTTAACCAGCTCTTCCACTATGCCTTCATACACTACTCCTCTCCCGCCATCCACGGTTACGTCTATGCCGCTGGGTATCGCTTGAGTGGCTCCTCCTGTGCCCACGATACATGGGATACCGAGTTCCCTGCTGACGATTGCGGCATGACTCGTCATGCCTCCTTCATCAGTAACGATGGCTGCGGCTTTTTTCATCAAGGGAACCCAGTCAGGGTCAGTCATTTTAGTAATTAAGACTTCACCTTCCTTGAACTCCATTGCCTCCTTGCTCTTGGGGTCAAGGATGACTTTGGCTACTCCCGCTCCAACGCCGGGGCTTGCCGGTAATCCCCTAATAAGTACTTTCGCTTCACCCAGCTTCACCGTTTTGCCCTTGACTTCGACTTTCTTCTCCTCCTTAGCCTTCTTTAAGCTCCAAACGGTTTCTGGACGGGCTTGAACAATAAAGACATTCTGCGGGAAGGGTAGATCGCTGTCCACGGCCCATTCTATGTCCATGTGTCTATTGTAGTGTTTCTGAATCAACTTGGCTAGTTCAGCTAGCTTTAACACTTCTTTCTTATCCAACGCAGGCTTGTCTGGATGAGCTATCTTTGCAAGTGGAGCCTCAGTCTCTCCTTCTTCAGCCACCCACTTCCCTAACTTATCATCCCATTTGAGGTGAACGTTCTTTCCTTTTGCAGGGTCAAATGTTATCATGAATATTTTCTTATTGATCTTTTCTTCGATTATTTCCATTGTGTCCTTGTTTACAACCCACTCATCCGGGGTTACCTTACCACCTACGACTGACTCACCTAATCCCCAGCTCCCTTCGATCACGGCTACTTTCTCGTCGCCGGTTACCGGATGGAGAGTAAACATGACTCCGGCTGCTCTGCTGTTGACCATTTTCTGCACAGTAACGCTCATCAAGGTCCTTTCGTGGGGAATCCCTTGTGCGACACGATAGAATGTTGCCCTAGCCGTGAACAAGCTTGCCCAGCATCTCTTAACGTAGTAAACTACTTTGTCCTCGCCATATACGTTCAAATAGGTATCTTGTTGTCCGGCGAAGCTCGCCTCGGGCATGTCTTCCGCGGTTGCGCTGCTTCTTACAGCAACTCTAACAGCCTCGACCGGCATGTTCAGCCTCTCCGCAAGCCTCCTGTGAGCCTTCTTTATTTCTTCCTCAACCTCCTTCGGCATGGGTTCATTCATTATCATTTCACGAATCTTCGACGTGGTTTCTTCTAGAGCCTTAGTATTGTTAACATCTAGTTGCCTAAGCATAGAGTATATCTTCTCTCCTAGACCTGTCTTATCGAGAAAATACTTGAAAGCATAGGCTGTTACGGCATAACCTGGGGGAACCGGTATTCCGGCAGCTATCATCTCTCCAAGGTTAGCATTTTTTCCTCCTACAAGAGGAACGTCTTCTTTTCTTACTTCGTCTAGCCATAGAACGAATCGAGTTGATTTATCGCTCATCGGATATCATCTCTATCTTAATCTTAATTCATGTGAGAAAATAACGATGAGGATTAATAAAAATTACGTAAATATTCGAATATATTCGTGCATACTAATTGAACACTTTAAGAGGACCGCCATCATTTCCTTCTAAGTTTATCTCTAGTCGATATGTAGTAATACCAGGCCTTTCTTTTCAAATTAACTATGCTCTCTTCATGGGCTTGCAAATGCTTCTTTGAAGTCTCTAGCCACTTAGTCACATCCTTACCAGCAAATTCCGTAAGCCCTGTAATAATTAGTGCCTCGCTTCGGATTTTCTTTGATATCTCCCTCCGGAAGTTTTCAATATTTTCATAATAGAATTTTGTAGTATAAACACCTTTGACAAAGGCTTCGTGCCTAATGATTTCTCTTAATAGAGGAATATTAGTGATCAATCCGTCTATTACGAACTCTTTTAGCCCTCTTTCAAGCCTTAGCAACGCCATCCTCCTGTCAGGACCCCAAGCAATTATCTTTGCTATCATTGGATCGAAATCAGTTGTCACTTTCGAACCAGCTTCAATGGATGAATCAACCCGGATTCCAGGTCCTGAAGGCTCTTTGTAGTTCTTAACAACGCCCACTGCCGGTTCCTCGAAAACAGGATTCTCCGCGTATATTCTAGCTTCAATTGCATGTCCTCGAAATGAGATGTTGTGTTGCTTCAAGTCCAGGACCTTGTACATGGTTACCTCTATTTGTTTTAACACAATATCAAGCCCCGTTATCATCTCCGTTACCGGATGTTCGACTTGGAGCCTTGCATTAATCTCCATGAAATAATGCCTCCTAGTTGAGACGTCAAATAACATTTCAACCGTTCCAGCATTACTGTATTTTATGGCTTTCCCCAACTCTACCGCATGGCTGGTGATAACGTTCCTTTCCTCCCCATTTAAGAAGGGGCTTGGGGCCTCTTCAATTATCTTCTGGAAACGTCTCTGAACACTACACTCTCTTTCATAAAGATGAACTATGTTCTCACCATCGCCAATGATCTGAACTTCGATATGCTTGACATTCTGTAGAAATGGCTCAGCATAAACCCTGGGGTCGTTAAAAGCTTTCATAGCCTCTTTAGAAGCTGCCTCAATAGCTTTTCCTAGGTCATCTCCCTCACGTACAAGTCTAATGCCTTTACCACCTCCGCCACCCACCGCTTTTAATAAAACTGGATAGCCGTGCTCTCGTGCGAATTCCTCAATGTCCTTTTCATCTTTAACAATGATCCATGGCAAGGTTGGAATCCCAATCTTTTTTGCAACCTCTTTAGCCTTCAATTTATCCCCCGAGAGCTCCATAGCAGTGGGTGATGGACCTATAAATAAAATATTACGTCTTATAACCTCTCTTGCAAACTCTGGGTTTTCGCTTAGAAATCCATACCCGGGATGCACTGCGTCAGAGCCTAACTCAACTGCAGCATCAACCACCTCCTCTATGTCGAGATAGCTGGAGACTTCCCTATCGTCTTTCAAATATCTCCTATGAAGAGAATGCTCATCCTCTTTCGTGTATATACCGATAGGGATAAAGCCGTGCTCCCAAGCGGTCTTCGCGATCCTTATGGCTATCTCTCCCCTATTTGCAATAAATATTCGAAACGGCATATGGAACCGCTCCATCGATCAAAGATACGTAATCCTTATTGAATCGACACGATTGAGTCTTTCAATAAAAGATAATAGATCACCTCTTTTAACATTTTTGAGGTAAAAAAGTTGTTCAACTGTAAGCGGCTTTATCCTAAAAATAACCATCCCTCGAGAATACCCTTCTATTGAGTGTCCAACACTTCGAAGAGTTAGAGATTTAACAATAGTTTCTAAGTCAGTGAAACTCGGAGTAAGAGTCTCTTCAGGATGAGTGTGAGCAGTGAAAAAAGACTCTATCCAAGGTATTTTTACTTTTCCCATCTCTCCTTCAAGTAAAACCCCATCTCCTAGGGGACTTACCAAGAGAAAATACTCTATTTTCGACCCAGGGGATTTAAAGAGCTCTTTTCTCAAAACAGGCCTAAGACCCTCCGCATAGAGCTCGACGATCTTCCAATAAAATCTTTCTATTTCACCGAATACTCTACCAGTTTCAGCTTGTATTTCATATTGATTGGAATAATGATTCAAAGCCTCGAACACTTCTGAGTTACATTTTTCAGGGTTCACAACTAGTTTACTACCGATAAATTCAGCGTATAAACGATCGCATTCAGCCTCCTCCTTGAAGTCTTCAAGAAATAAAATAGCTTTGAATACTGAGCTCATCTTAATTGTGTAATAATTCTTGAATTCCTGAAAAAATTTCAACTTGAATACCTCACAAGTATTGCGGGTTAGATATCAGAAAAAAGATCAATAAGTTTAATGTAGACTTTTATAATATCATAGAGGTTTTGAAGTGAAACGTATTCGTTAGCCTTATGAGCCATCGATACTTCTCCTGGACCATATGCAACAGCAGGAATTCCTTTAGCTAGATAGTACTTTAAGTCCAGTCCCCCCACACAAATGCTTTTGGAGGGCTCGACATTTAGTGTTTCTTTAATCGCTTTAGAGAGCATTGTTAAATAGGGATGATTCTCGTCTACGTAAACCGGGTTTGAACGTTCTACTACTTCAAATTGAACATCTATATTAAGATTCCTCGAAGCACTTTCCACGAATTCCTTTAACTCTCTTATCACGTCGTCTGAATTTTCCTCGATGATTAACCTTCTATCAATGCTGAATCCCACTTGACCTGGAACGATATTAATTGAACCGGGAGCCTCAAGCCGTCCCCCTAGCGTCACTGATGGATGTGCAGCGCGAGGATCTTCGTATTTAAACTTACTCGTCCTGGTTTCAAGCAGTGGTTTATAATTTCTTATAAAATAATCTGCGAAAACAATCATTTTTTCAAATGCATTATCTCCGAGCCATGGAGTTGAGCCGTGTGCTTGTTTTCCATGGATTCTCAGCATCCCCCATACGTTGCCCCGGTGACCAATGTAGATGTTATCAATCCCAGAGGGCTCAGCAATCACGGCGAAATCGGGACGGCTTGATAATTCATTGACCAAATACCCAGTTCCGGTCGCGCCTCCTATCTCCTCATCTGGAACCACCGCACCCTCAACAATGACATCAGGCTCCTCTCCCTTAATCGCATAGTAAATCATAGCAGATAAAAACGCCGCTATACCCGCTTTCATGTCCGTTGTTCCACGACCGTAAACCTTGCCGTTTATCACGACAGGATTGAATGGATCAGTAGTCCAGCCCTCTCCCGGAGACACAACGTCGTAGTGACCATTAAATTGTAAGACTCTCTTTCCCTTCCCTATTCTGGCCATCAGGATGTACCTAGGCTTATCTGGGTTGAATTGTTTTGACAGAGCATTTTTCGAGTATTCATCCGGAACCCTGTGGATCGTAACGTGTATCCCGTATTTGGATAACTCTTCAGCATAATAATCTATCAAATCCTCATAATACTCTCCTAACACCGTTGGGTATTTCACGCTATTGATCAGAATTGTCCTAGAGATGTCTAGGACCTGTTTAAAGACATCTTCCATGAAAAACATCACCAACCTGTCCAATGCTTAATGTAAAACGATGATGTTTTTAAAAAAAGATTTAGACCTTTTCCACCATGATTATTTGCACGGGGCACGCATTCGCAGCGTCCTGTGCACAGGTGGCCAAGTCCTCGGGTATGACTCCCACCGCAATATTTCCATCGCTTCTATATTTCTCCACTATTTGAGACTTGTTGTCGTCGGGATTCATTTCGAAGACGTCTGGACAAATAGAGACACACACCATGTCGGATATACAATTTTCGCGTGGTTCTATCTTCACCCTATATTGAGCCATAGGTTTCACCACAAGATATTTTGAATTCTAAGGTAAATAAAAAACATAACGCCGTAAGCTCCACGGAAACTTTGTTGTCAGATATGCGGGACTATATCATCCCCTAGTCATCACGCCGTGGCTCATCACGGGTGAATCATGGATTATTAAAAGTCTCTCTTCTTTAATACTTTTATCACGAAAGGGTGTTAAAATGAATAGAAAACTCGCATTAATAATTGCTGGTAGTATCGCCGGGGGCTTTCTGAAAGTAACAGGGGGATTGATCTTCGGAAGCAATGCGCTATTTGTTGACGCTTTGACGAGCTTTGCAAACCTACTCGCGTTATTCGCAGTCTTGGCTTTGAGGAGAAGGACTGTCATGCCACCAGACTCAGATCACCACTTCGGACATGAGAGGTTTGAGTATGTGGGTGTATTGATTACTATGTTGTCCTACTCGTTCGTAGCAGGAATATCCATTTCTAGACTAGCATCTACAAGGGAGTACAGAGTCGGCCTCGAGGCATTCTATCTTGCAGTGGCATCTATAGTTGCGTATGCTCCACCAGTGCTATTATCTAGGCGAATGTCAGCTGGTTTCAGGACGTACGGGGAGTTCACTGCCAGTGAGTTCATAGAGTCTGGAGTTGGAATTGTGTCTACCCTAGGGGGCGCGGTGTACTCATATATGATAGACTACGTTGGGGCTATTGCACTCACCGGGTTCATATTCTATGAACTTTTTCGCGCTGGAGGAGATTTGATCGAAATAATGGTCGACTCGGCTCCCCCATTGGAGGTTTATGAGACTATCGTTAATGAGGCTGGTAAACATGGATTTAAGATTGAAAGTCTGAGGCTACGAAAAGTTTCTCAAGCGAAGTTTCACGGAGACTTACTATTGAGGGGCAACCCTAGGAGTGAAGATGTTGCTAAATTCAAGGCTATTTTGAAAAACAATTACGGAATAGACCTCTGCGTCGAGGGGAAAATTGATTCTTAACACGGTTATGGGCAATGACACAAGGAGAGTTCACGGAAGTATTGAGAAACACCCAAGGCAATCATCTCAACGGCTACGCCAGCGATAATTAACGCCATGAATCTGCCAATAGCCTTCACTGTCGAAACCTTCAAATACTTGACGAGTCTATCACTTACCAAAAGTATCGCGAAAGTAGCAGTGCAAGCCACCAATCCTGAAACAAAAACCAATAAGATGTTGATTGGGGATGAATCGGTCGAAGTCAATAGCAACACCGTGGTAATCGTGCCGGGTCCAATTATGAGAGGAGTGGCGATCGGCACAACTGCAATATCACCAGGATTCACTTGCTTGGTCCTAGGCATCTCTCCAAGCATATCCAAAGCTATTGTCATCAATATTATCCCACCGCCTACTCTCAAGCCTGGTAGTGAAACGTTAAACGCTTCAAGGATGTACTTACCTATTAGAGTGAAAGAAATCAATATTGTTAATCCAGCCAAGTACGCCTTCTTCACGATGTTTACCCTATCAACATGCGATAAACCCTCGGTCAGGGATATAAAAGTAGGGATTGCCGAGAATGGGTTCATTATAGCGAGGAGTTGAGTAAAATAAGAGATAAATATTATCACCATGTCCGTCATATTTCAACCCTTCTCTCATCTATTGATAAAGCCGATATATAATTTATCACCGGGCCTTCCCACTAGCTCACCCTCCTCTAGCACTAGTTCCCCACTTACTACAGCGTGATATGAGTGTCCATAAAGGGTAGTTCCCTCCCAAGGCGTCCAATCCACCTTATGGTGGTGATTTCTAGACGAGATCGTTCTGGGTTCTCTAGTATTTAGGACTACGATGTCGGCAACACTACCAACAGCTAGTTCCCCAAGCGTAGGGTACACGTTGAGAAGCTTCGCCGGATTCCTCGAAAAAACTGTTATGAATCTGTGAAGACTTATTCTTCTCTGGAGGACCCCGTAGGTGAACAAAAAGGGCCCCATAATCTCGAGGTTAGGGATTCCACCCCATGCAGACCACACGTCGGTTTCCTTCAACTCTCTAGGTGAAGGAGCATTGTCGCTTGCATACACGTCAATAATGCCCTCAGAGAGGGCTTTCCACAAAACCTCCCGGTCTACACTAGTCTTTAACGTTGGAGCCATTTTCAGAAATGTTCCGTATTTCTTGCTGTCTTCCCGAGTGAAAAATAAATAATGGGGACATGTTTCAGACGTGATTTTTGCATTTCTTTTCCTCAAGAATTCTAATGACTCCACGCCCTCCTTGCTTGAAAGATGTGCTATGTGCAAGGACGCCCCTGTTTCAAGAGAGTAATATCCTAGTTTCATGATTGCGGCTGCCTCGGCTAAGCCGTCTCTACTCAAATGATACGCCTCTATATCGTTTTGTGATTTGTACTCCTCCTCACGAATAGTCAATATGCCCTCATCCTCAGCATGTGCTATTAGAACTACATTCTTGGTAGAAGCCTTCTTGAAAATTCTAGCGAGAGATTGTTCGGTTGTTGTGAAGGGGCGACAAGTGAATATTTTGAATGTCCTTATACCTATTTTAAGTAGTTCATCTATCGAGTCATAATTCCGGTCATTTAGAAATCCACCTGTTATTCCAAAGTTCACATAAGAATGCCTCTTGGCCGATTCTATCTTCTCCATAGCTCTTGAAATATTGTCAACAAAAACTCTTAATGGCATATCCACTATAGTAGTTATACCGCCGTAAACTGCTGCGAGACTTCCTGTGGTCCAATCCTCATGGTCAGGCTTCTCGGGATCGTACACGTGAGCATGTATATCTATGCCTCCAGGGATAGCGAGAAACCCTTTACCATCCAAGACGAAGTCGGCTTGAAAGTCTTTCTTAGATATCGCTGTGATATACTTGTTTTCAATTAAAATAGATCCTTCAACAAGTTCTCCTCCAACCGGTATTTTAACGTTTTTTATTAAGAATGATTGAGTCAAGCTCGACTCCTCTATAATTGATTATATGGTTTTACTGTTAAAGAGTTTTTGAAACAAACATTCGAGTTATTGATACCAAATATTCTCTTAATTGCTTTGGAAGACCGCTGTAAAGCTGTGATAAAAACCCTATAACCACAAGCCTCACGGCTTCCTCCTCGTTTAAACCTCTCGTAAGCAAATAGAAAATCTCGTCGCTTTTAATTCTCCCCAAGCTCGCCTCATGCGTGAGCTCGGAATTCATAGATGTTGACTTCAATGCAGGAATTGTCTCGAAAATAGCATTACCTAAGAGCAAGCCACTACACTCCACATGACCTTTAGTACTATCGGCTAAAGCCTCTAAAATAATGTTATGCTTCACAAACGCTCCATCGTGAGCAACGCTCTTAACGTTTACTACACTTGAAGAGGCCTCCCCCTTCAACCTGACAACAGTGTTATGATTTATGCGAGAGTTTTTGTGTCCCACAGTCGAAGAGTACACTTCAACCCGGGAATACGCCTGGGCGTCTATCTCGCTTGTCAAGCTTATAGTGTTCACCGGAGTTAGTTTGACGTAGTATTCCCTGAATACCGAGCCTATGCCAACATCCACTTTAGTTTTAGCCCCGACTTTTACGTTGATCCTCCAATTATGAATCATTATGCTTGTAACGTCGCTTTTTTCACCAATACTGATTAACGTTAATGCTGAGTGAACTCCTTCATCAACGATGGCAGCACATCCTTTCGCTAAAGTAACTCTAGCATTGTCCTCTATTTTTATAACGTTTAAGACCTTCTGATAGAATCCGCGCGAACCCAAGATAAAGCAATAATACAGTGGAGAATCCAGTACTAGCCCAGTAGGCACCTTTACGAACAATCCAGTTAGATTTTCAATTTTCAAAATCTCGCTATTCATTTTATTCGCAGAGAAGACTTCATCAATGTCATCTCTATACTCCGGCTTCAGATAGGCTTTTTTCACCTCTTCTATTATTATCCCCTTTCCAGCTAAAGTTTTCAAATAAGATGTCATGAACAATTTTTCATTGAAAACTATGCTCGAAACTTCATCGGGAAAAGGGAGACCAGTCTTTAATGTAAAATTCCCCAGATTGTTTCTTTCAGCCATTATGCCCATCCAGCTTATATTGTTTCAAAATTTATAGGAAAAATCTACGCGCTATTCTATGTATATGGCTGGTTTTAAAGGCTGAGATTTCTCGCTCTTGGGTATTCCACGAGCCCTTGCTTCATCTTCCCATAGTACTTCTACTTTTAACCCCGTCTTCCTCTCAATAAATGGAATAGCACTTTTCAGAATGTCGAACTCGTTCCTACTCGTAGTTTTGACGATTACTTCATTAGGGTTTTTCTGGAAATACTGAATGGTTTCAACGATCTCCAATTCTCTATTTCGCAAATTGTATTTTCCCTTCAACTCATCAATGAGAGTCTTAATGCTCTTCTTCTCTAGATATAAACGAATAGCCTCCCTTTTCCATTCGGGTGCTACGACTATCACAGCTCTCGAGGCTGGTTTTTTCATAACCTCAACTATTTTCTTGACATCGTTAATCAAGGAAAACAGCGAATCAACAAGCCCCTCTAACTCCTCTTCAACTGGATATTTTTCTTCAGAGGGCCACTTCGACGTGCTTATTAGTTCATCGGAACCAAGCCTTTCATTTAATTCTTCAGCCAAGTGGGGTATTACAGGGCTTAGGATCTTAAGCCAATCGGGAACAACGTATTTTACAGCCTTCAAATATTCTTCTCCAACCAAGTCTCGATATTGTTCAATGAGATTCATAGTTCTATAAAATGCGATTTGTAAATAGTCTCTTATCTCAAGAGAATCCATGGCTTTCCTTGAATCTGTTAAGATTTTCCTGAATTTACTAGTAAACCATCTGCCATAGTAGTCATTGGGAATAAAACCCTCGATGTTTTTTAGGGAGTCTACGAGGTTAGCAAACTTGTAGAGGCTGTCCAATACTAACTCTATCTCTTTCTCTCTCCAATCCAAGATGCTGTCGAGGCTCGAGGCTCCCGCAATGTAAAATCTAAATAAGTCCGCTGAATACATCTTAGCAATATCTCTTAATGGAATGACGTTCCCTTTACTCTTCGACATTTTTGCTCCTTCTCTTATAACCGTCTCGTTCAGTGAAATCATTCTAGGCCACTTCTCCTCTGGAAAAATGGCGGTGTGGTGAAAGAGGTAGAAGGTTAAATGATTGCTAATGTGAGGAATCCCAGTATGCCTGTGATCAACTGGATACCAGTATTCAAACTCTTTTCTCATTTCATCAATTATCTCAGATGGTATCCCAGTTTTATTGCTCACGTCATTTACATCTCCCCTTCCGAGAAATATATAATCGAAAAGGTCCGCTGTTAGCTTTTCCGGCGGAATCCTGTGCTCTCTTATTTTATGAACAATGGTGTAAAAGGCCATATAGATGGTTGAGTCGCTTAAACTCTCTATTATCCATTCATTATCCCATGGAAGTTTCGTCCCTAGTCCTCTTTTTCTTGCACACGGTCTTTTTTCTATCCATTCGATAACATCTTGGAAGGCTTTACGATATTTGGGTGGCACTATCTGGAGTTTCTTTTCCAAAAGTATTTTCGTCCTCTCCTTCCACCATGGAACGCTGTAATCGATGAACCATTGGTCTTTTATCTTAGCTACTATTATCTCCCCTCCGCTCCGACAATATGCTTTCCGATTCAGCTCATGCACAATAATCGCTTTGCCCTCCATTAGCAGTTTGGATTTCATCTTATCTCTTGCTTCAGGAACGCTCAAGCCTTTGAACTCTGGATTGTCAACGATCAACCTTCCATTATAGAACTGCTCCCTATAGACTTCTCTAGTGGCATCTTCAAGTTTCTCATCAAATTGGGTCTGGATTCCGTACTTCTCTACGACTATTTTTGCATGGTGATCATTAATACCTGGAACTTCGATGATACGTATTGGATTCAATGCGTTAATAACATCCGGGTTTAATTCGTACCGAAGGATCAACTCTTTATTCGTCTTTAACTCCATTAATGCCACATAATCGTATGGAGCATCACTAGGTTCGGAGTAAACGACTCCTGTAGCGTTCTCAGGGTCAACAAAGCCTGCTGGTAGAATAATTAGCTCATTACCGAGCGGAGATAATACTCGTTTTCCAATAAGCTCTCTTCCTTTGAATACTTCAACTATTTGAATATCCTTTTCAGGATGCTGGTGTGTTAGCTTAACGAAAGCTTTTTTAGAGACAATGATTTTTTCACCGTTAAAACTCAACAATGCATAGTCGGCTTCAGGATTAATCCACAGATTAGTTGCTCCTAAAAGCGTTTCAGGTCTAAGGGTTGAAGCAAGCAGGTATGCATCACTATCAATTATCTTAAATTTAATCCCAGTGTACTCTAGTATCTCGACAGGATTAACATCCGCATCTTGAATATCGTCCTCCCCTTCAGGCTGCCTGTGTAGGAGACAATATGTTACCACGTGTTCTCCTTTTCCAACCACGCCTAGCTCTCTCAATTTCTCGTACTGCCATGTTACAAAAGCATTGTATATTGGCTCTCCAGTGTGGAATTTTCTACGCCAATCTATACTGTATCCCAAGGCTTCAAAATCAGATTGAACCTTCTCAGCGAAAAAGGTTGCGAGCGACAAGGGATCCTTGAATGATTCAAGAATCTTTTCTACCTCTTCTTTATCATCTATGTAGTAAGAAATATATGTCCGATACATATCTAGCGTTTTAGCATCGTTCTTAGCAATTTTTTCGGAGATAGCGATTATCGGTGTCCCAGTAATGTGAAAGGCCATGGGAAAGAGCACGTTGAACCCGATGAGCCTCTTATACCTTGCAATAATGTCTCCAACAGTATACGTCCTCCCATGACCTATATGAAGAGGTCCATTAGTATAGGGGTAAGGGACTGTCAAGAAGTACTTGGGCTTTTCTTTTTCCACTTTTGGCTCAAAAATCCTCATTTCCTTCCATTTCTTCTGCCATTTCGTTTCAATGTTTCTTAACCACTCGATGAATTCCCTTTTATTGCCAGTTATCAAGCACAAACACCTAAGTCTTAATAATAACATAGTGCTTAAATTAATTAATCTAAGTTTATTGTTTGCGAAGAAGAGAATAAGCGAGATATGAGAATATTACAATTGATATGGTTTCAGAGACCACTATAAGGGCCTTAAGATAAGTAAATCCCCATGAATAGACAGCTCCCTGGATAAGACCGCCTATCATTAGTGAGAACCCATAAAACAAGCCGAAGACTCCGTAAGCAAGGGACCTTTGTACCGGGTTTACTATATCTGAAACGGCTACTCTAACATTTGTCTCGAACACTCCCATTACAAAACCCCATATAGCGGAATATACAAAAAGGAGCTCTGCACGGGGAGATAGGAATAGTGTTGAGACTATCAATGCTACCGGTGCAGATATAATGCTTGAAACTCCTATTTTATCGTAAAGAATGCCTATGGGGATTGCAACCAATCCATCTATAAGCATTGCTACTGTGTAGAACAGAGGTATTATTTCGTCCCCCACTATTCCTTCAGATTTAATTGAAAATGTGAATAAGTCCCAACTGAGAAAACCTACTGACATGATCATTAAGCCAGCCAAATAAATATAGAAGGTTTTGCCAAGCCCTCTTATTCCAACACTTCTTTTGGAAAGGTTAAACGTCTTTAGATTTGGATAGAGGATCATTGACGATATCGCAAAGCCAACGGCGACGAGTCCTGGAAATCCTAGAGCTATAAACGCTGAGCCGTAGTCTCCTCCGGTTTTCAACAATATGATTGAAGCTATCAGCGGACCAGAAAAGGCTCCAAACTGATCGAGAAACTCATGAATCCCGAAGCCGAGCCCTTTTCCCATCTCTTCGGAAACCTCTGATAAAATTACATCTCTAGCTGGGGCTCTCAAACCTTTTCCCATCCTCTCAAGAATAACTAATGCCAGAACTTCTTCCCATCTCCTAGCAAACGCTAAAAGTGGGATAGCCACCACATTTATAGCATATCCAATGATGACAAGACCCCACAAGGTTTTCGAGCTTTTGAAGTAATCGCCTAATAGGCCGCTCAAAAAGCGAGTGAAATAATTTACTATCTCGCTCACTCTAACAAAGCCTGCTACTACTGCTGTGGCTCCTATGAGGTATAGATATCCTCCTCTGATTGATGTTGCCCCCTCATATGTGATGTCCGCAAAAAGGGATACCAAACCCAACAACATAAACACTATGAGAGCTCTTCTCATTCCAACCCTCACGCGTTATTAAAGAGGGGTAAGGGTAAATAAATACTCGTAAAATAATAACTCACGAAAAGAGGAGTCGTTATGAGTATTAAGAAACATTGGATCGATGAACTTGCTGACCAAGTCCAAGAAGATCTAATAAAACGTGGAAAGGATACTTACGTGTTCAACGGTGGATTATCAGTATCTGGTCTTCAGCACGTTGGGAGGTTGAGAGGCGAGGTAATAATAACTGAGACCTTGAGGAGAATACTGTCCTCGAGAGGATTGAAGATCAAACAATATTTAACTCTCTACACCCAGGACGCTTGGAAGGCTAAACAAGCCCAATTAAATGCCTTCCCCGATCCCAAAGAGGCGGAGAAGTACAAAGGATGGCCATTGATAAGGGTTCCTGACCCTAAAGGATGCCACTCTAATTGGGTAGAACATTTCTGGGACGATTTTGGGCCATTCATAAAAGAGTTCACGGACGGAGAAATCGAAATAATAACAACTACTGAGATGTATCAAAAACTTCTTCTCTCTTTCATAAAGGAAACAATAGCTAAAAAAGAAGAAATTAGGAGAATTGTGAATAAGTATCGTGGAAGAAAACCATATCAGGATTCTTGGATCCCCATAGAACCTGTATGTGAGAATTGCGGCAGAATAGACACTACGGAAGCAGTTAACATAATAGACGACGCCGTTGAATACGAATGCAAACACTGCGGCTTTAAAGGCAAAACCAGCCTCACAAATGGCAAATTAATGTGGCGGATAGAGTGGGTTGCGGTATGGAGTGGGCTTGGAGTTGATTTCGAGCCTTATGGGAAAGATCATGCGATGCCAGGCGGAAGCAGGGACAGCTGTGTCGACTTAGCCGTCAATGTGTATAAGATCAACCCTCCATTTGGCTTGCCTTACGAGTGGGTGGCGCTCAGGAAGCCCGACGGCAGCGAAGTAGACATGGGAAGCAGTGATTTTCTCGGCTTTACGCCAAAAGACTGGATCGAAGTAGCTCACCCCCACATTTACAGGTTCATAGTTTTGAAGACGCCTCCTATGAAAAAATATAGCGTCAGCTTGCATGAAATACCTCAGTACTACTCACAATACTTTAAGGCAGAAAGGATCTACTATGGAATTGAAAGTGGAAAGGACAAGGAAGAAGAGATTTTGTTGAAAAGAAGTTACGAGCTAAGCTACCCAGGGTCTAACCCCCCCGAGACCCCTCCTGAACAAGTTCCTTATACACATCTCGCCATACTTTCTCAAATACTCCCGAGAGAAAAATGGTCAAGCGAAGTAGTGAAAAGGCTCCAGCTAAGTGGTCATCTGCCCATGAACCCAAGTATTTTCGGAATAAGGAGAGTCATAGAAACAATGTCGAAAGCATCAGTGTGGGTTAAAAAATACGGACCCGAGAATATGGTGTTCAGCCTTGTCCAACCCCCTTCAGGAGTTGAGGAGTTAAATATTCCCGTGAAATTCCTCTCCGTTTTCAAGAAACTTTCAGAAGGGTTGAAGACTCTAAAAGAATGGACTGAGGAAAACATTAAGAATGTTATGATGAATGCAACTCAAGGGTTAACTCCCCAAGAGGTCGGAGAATACTATAAAATCTTCTACAAACTATTCATTGGGAAAGATAGTGGTCCGAGGGCTGCTCCATTAATTTCTCTCTTGGGCAAGGAGACCACACTCTTATATCTACGTGTTTTCGAATAGAAGCCTTCCATTAATACAAGAAATTATGAAGGAAGGAAAAGAGAAATAAAAAAACTTATACGGTTTTCTCCTCTCTGTAATATACCTTGCCCAGACTCTGTG
Source organism: Thermosphaera sp. (assembly GCA_038827615.1). Classification (NCBI taxonomy): domain Archaea; kingdom Thermoproteati; phylum Thermoproteota; class Thermoprotei; order Desulfurococcales; family Desulfurococcaceae; genus Thermosphaera; species Thermosphaera sp. The sequence goes on along the minus strand of JAWBNK010000001.1, from coordinate 542,395 downwards.
GAGAGGCAAATATTCTTCTCAATCTCGTAAAGCTGTAGGTTAACATCGCTCCTAATGCTCCTACGAATGGAATCAGTTTCGCCACATCTGGAGGTAACTTGAATAGTGTTTGGATAGTTACGCTATACTCCACTAGTCCTCCGAACAACAAAGCCATTGGTATCAGGAATATAGGATGCCTACCGGCCGCGAGAGCGATAGTGAAAGAGAGCCAGCCGTATCCGAGGGTATACACCTTAATATCCCAGTACTTTTGCCATAGGAGCGGGAAGAAGGATGCGCCCAGTCCCATCAAGGCGAAGCCCATAGCTCCTGCTACAAGCCTCGTGAATAAGATATTAACGCCTAGAGATGATGCGGCATGCGGACTCTCGCCTACAGCCCTTATTGCAGCACCTATCTTCGTTTTCTCGATCAACAAGTGGGCTACGACACCTATAACTATAGTCACAATGATCAACTCTATCAAAACTTCATCTGTATAGCAATAAGCATACAGTGCGCCGATTGTTTGCCTCAACGGATACCCCAACACGATACCCAAACCGTAACCAAGGAACTGGAGGGATAATCCCACGGCTCCATGACTTATTGGGAGAGAAGTTAACAAATAAGCCATTAAGAGGCCGAACATGGATGCTATCAACATAGCCACGATACTACCTATTACGGGATTGCCGAACGCCACTGCACCTAGAACCGCTGCCCCCGTGGACATGAAGAATACTCCATCTATTGCAAGGTCGAGCAATCCGGCTTTTTCAAATATGCTGTGGCCTAGGGCTACAAGATAGAAAGTGATGAATGCGGCTCCTATTCCTTCAATTAAACCAATGAGGCTCTCTAATCCGTTCATCTTCTAATCACCCTAATCTCATAATCCGATAGAAATCTCAACACTGAGTAGGTTAGCAGTATTGAGCCAACCATAATCCATCTAAAAGACATCTCCGCCCCTGCGAAACCTGCTTGCTGAAGTGCCTGCTTTACCTCGGGAATAGCGCTTTGAGTCAACCCAGCGTTTGTTAAGCTCGCGATAATGTATGCGGAGACGGGTACGAGAGCTATATCGAGCAGAGATAGCCAAGCTACCAGGATTGCTAAGTACCCATACCCGGCTGTTTGTCCCTCTATCGGGTATTCGAGTCTCAGTAAATATCCAAGCACATAAAGTCCAGCCATTAGTCCAACCAAACCACCTGAGATGGCAAAAGTTATTATTGTCAACTTCTTTACACTCGAACCAGTGGTTACAAGGTACTCTGGGTTTGACCCAAGGATTTTGACTTTTAACCCAAGCGAAGTCTTATTGAAGAACCACCATACTGCCATTATTACAATAAGCAACGCTAACAGCCACCACCCATAGATCATGAGCTCTCTGATGAAAGATAATGCAGCATCGATAACTGGGTTTCCAGTAAAGGTTAATTGAACCTTTATACTGAGTTGATAAGGCTCAGGGATCAAGTCAGTCCGCTTGTATCCGTATACGTACTTTCCTTGGAACGGCCCTAGAATCAGGATGTTAACCAAGTAGTACGCTATATAGTTCATTATAAGTGTCACGGGTACCTCGTCGACTCCCGTGTATGCTTTGATGATTCCAGCTAAGCCTCCCCACAATGCACCGAATATTATAGCTAGAAGAATCGAACACATTATTACGCCTATAGACTGAGCTATACTCACTGGTTCGCGCGTGTAAAACAGGATGGTTGTGAGGTATATAACTGGAATTGTGCCCATGTAGAATTGCCCCTCCGCTCCTATGTTCCACAGGGCTCCTTTGAATGCAATAAGAAGAGCATAGCCCAGGATTGTCAGCACAATGAAGTCCTTGATCACCCCGCTAGACACAAAGGATGAAGAGATTATCGATAATGTTAAAAACGGGTTGATTCCGATAACACCTAGGATTAAAGTATACAGCAGGATGCCAGCTAGTAGTGAAATGGTAACCGTCGTTAACCTGCTGTATCTTAATGGCTTAGTTCTTTTCAAAACTATGAGTCTGATCATTTTACATCACCATTAGTTTTTCAATGTCTTCCCTCGGGGTCTTTTCAGGGTCGAAGGGACCGTGGAGTTTCCCACTATTCATGACGTAGATAGTATCACTTAGCTGATAGACTTCGTCAAGGTCTTCACTCGCAAACAAGACTGCGATCTTTTCTCTAATACTCTTATTCTTAATGATCCTCCTAACCTGGACGGCCGTAATCTCGTCAAGCGCCCTTGTGGGATTGTAGGCGATAAGGGCTTTCCTACTATAATTTAATTCCCTCCCCACGATAACCTTCATTAGATTTCCTCCTGAAAGGATTTTTACTGGGGCCTCCTCGCTAGGGGTCAGCACGTTGAAGGTTTTAATTATTTCACGCGTCAAGCTTCTCACTCTCTCCCAGTCTACAAGGAGGTTTTTCCCTTCAAAAAGAGCAGCTATGTTCTCGAGAATGCTGTTGTCTTGTGATATTCCAAACCTTAATGGAAGGTCAGGGATGAAACCTATTCCCATGCTCCTCGTCTTTCCCATCTCATTATTCGTAGTCTCTACTCCTTCGACAAAGATTTTTCCTTTAGAGATTTTTCTAAGCCCTACTATTGCCTCTAGGAACTCTCTTTGACCGTTTCCCACCACTCCCGCAATACCAGCGACCTCGCCCTCTCTAACTCTTATCGAAACTCCTTTAACTACGGGAACACCGTAATCCCCTTCAACCCACACGTCTTTCGCTTCGATAACGATTTTTTCTCCAATTACCGAGGTTGGGAGACGATCGTATGATATCTCCTTAGCCGCTTCAGCAAACATTAGTTCTCTAACCTTGTCTAAAGTCGCGTTTTCCCGGGTCAACTCACCTGAGACTGATCCTTTCCTCAACACAATTATTCTATCAGCTACCTCAAGCGCCTCCGGGATCTTGTGCGTGATAACGACAACAGTACCTCCCTTCTGTTTGAACTCTTGTAGAAACGTGTAGAACCTTTTGCGCTCTTCTATTGGTAGATATGTTAAAGCTTCATCCAGGATCAATATTTTAGCCCCTAGGATTAAAGCCCTCACGATTTCAACTAGTTGCTTCTGGGTATATGTTAAGGACCATACCCTATCCTCGGGTTTAATCTTTACTCCTATCTTCTCACTATACTCCCTAACCAGCTTTACAGCATTAGAAAACCCAGAGAGTAGTCTAACTCCCTCTAAACCTAGAGTTAGATTCTCCGCCACTGTCAACCTATCTATGAGTTGCGGGCTCTGCGAGACCATGATTATTCCATTTCTAATAGCGTCAGATGGTTTTCTAATTAAAAGAGGTTTTCCATTTAGTAGGATTTCACCCTTATCATAAGTATATATTCCATATAGGATTTTCATCAGGGTCGATTTGCCAGCTCCGTTTTCGCCAACAAGAGCGGTGAATTCGCCTCCCGTCAACCTTACTGATACATCCCTTAATGCTATAACTCCTCCTGGGAATGTTTTAGTTATATTTTTCATTAGTAACTCTATTTTCTCAGAATCCACTATCGATTACCCTCTCGTATTTATTCACCGGATTTGCATGAAGAATATAGGAGGATAGATATAAAAAATATGTTGGTGTGGGATGACGCCTATCCATGTTTGACGACATAACTCATGAAGTAATCCATGTTCCACAAGTCTTCGTGACCAAGTCTCACGCCAGATGGAATGTTCACTGTTGATCCAGGAGTCTTTCCACTACACCATGTAGATAAAGGCTCGCTCATGAGACAATATCCAGTTAATGGTCCTGTGAATGGATCGAATTCAGAAGCTATCGGATATGGTTTGACCCCTATCTGACCGCCCCAGTTTATATTGATGGAGATTACATTCTCATACTTATGGGTCTCTGAGGAGAATTGTAATGGTATGACTGCGAATGCTCCTCTCATCTGCCAGTATCTTCTCATCACCAAGTCATAAACGCTGATGCGTTCACCAGTCAGCTTGTCGGTTACCATTATATTCTTCAGTATTGGCTCGTAGCGTGGATTAATCATTACTGGCCTACCATCATCACCGATGTCGGCGCCTAAGTCGACTGCTCCGGAGCTGAGAAGATACCAGTAATCAACTTTATCTAAGTTATAAGGAGTGAGCACTCCGGCCTTGACCTTCACGAGAATATCAGCGTATATAACCTCCCATCTCACCAACTGGCCGCTGACCGTGTAAGTGGGACCGAACTTGAGCATTGGACCGTAGTGACTGAAAACATGAACACCGTTTTGTTCTCCATATTCTATCACAGCACTCGAGTCCTCTGTGAAGGCTAAAACATCGACGTTGAACTGAGTCTTCAACGTATCCGATGCTTGTCTGGCCTTTGTTGGATCATACCAGCTACCTATTTCAATCACGTGAACCGTGATATTCTTTCCAAGGGCATCGCCAACTTCTCTCGCTCCAATCGCGAACGCGTTGATGTGTCTCACAACCTCCGGGATTAGGTACGCGGCTACATATCCGATTTGCCCTGTTTGAGTGAGAGCGCCTGCCATTAGCCCATTAAGATAATATACTTCATACAGGTCCGCGAAATAGGTCCCAACGTTAGGGGCTCTCCTATAACCAGAGCAATGGAAGAACAAGACGTTTGGATGTTTTTTAGCAGCCTCTATAGTGGCATCCATGAAGTCGAATGATGTGGTGAAGATGACATTGTATCCTTTAGATACAAGGTCGTCCACGGTTGAGACAATTTTATCGGGAGTCACGCTCTCAACGTACGTAGTCTCCAACCAATCGCTGAATAATGTTTGCACATATTTTCTTCCAATATCATGCATGTAAGTCCAGCCAGCGTCTCCGACGGGTCCGACGTATATGAACGCTGCCTTAACTTTCTCTGGGGGAGTATATTGTTGGACGGGTGCTCCTGTCTGTTGGCCCGCGATGTAACCTATTGCCCCCGATATTATTATTAATACAATGAAGACCGCTATAAGGATACTAGTTTTCATATGCTCACCATTAAGTATATTTTTACTGCCCACAAAAATATAAATGTTTTTATATGATCAGTATCAGGCTTAATCGACATAATCTTATAAGTTCCTGCCCTCATCGGTTTTAACGGTGCTTAATTTGGCGAGTGACAGGGTTTCGGTAATACTTCCCACCTACAATGAGGCAGAGAACATTTCGATTCTTATCCCTGAGATTGCGAAAGTACTCGCAAACATCGGCTCCTTCGAGATAATTGTAGTCGATGATAATAGCACCGATGGAACTGGGGAAGTTGCTAAAAAACTGTCAGCCAAATATCCAATTAAACTTATTACTCGTCCAGGAAAAATGGGCTTGACCTCGGCGATTCATACAGGGATATTACATGCGGAGGGAGACGTCATAATCGTTATGGATGCTGATTTACAACATCCCCCATCTACTATCCTGCACCTCCTAAAAAGGGCGCGTGATTGCGATATTGTAATTGCTTCGAGATATGTTGAAGGAGGCAAGGTAATAGGCTTTCCATTGATCAGGAGAATCACTTCGATTGGAGCCATCCTTCTATCTCGACTCCTCATCAAACAAGCCCGCGGAATCAAGGATCCCGTAAGCGGCTTCTTCCTAGTGAAGAAAAAAATAGTTGAACAATGGAAACCGGTTGAACCGCGAGGGTATAAAGCGCTAGTTGAAATCTTAACTTTTGCGAATAAAGCTGTGATTTGTGAAGAACCTTATGAGTTTAAATCAAGAAGTAAAGGAACCTCCAAGCTCGATTCGAAAACTATACTCTATTTTGCAAGACTAATCTTCAAGTTAAACCCCTTGGGTATGATATTTCTTGTCGCTATATCGCTTGCAATTCTCGTTTACATAGTATTAGCTTTTATTTAAGCAATACATATTTTAAAGCTTGAATGCCCCTTATGATGGATAGTGTTTTAACGGTGATGGTTAGTGAGTAGTGATGGCTGGCAACTAGAAGGGAGATACCAGTTTCAAAAAGTAGAGGAATCTGTTTTAAATTTCTGGAATGAGAAGTCTATTTACAAAATCCTAAAAGCGAAAAATTCCAACAAAGTGAAACTGTTCAATTTTATTGATGGACCACCATACCCGTCAGGTGAAATACCACATATTGGTACTGCATGGAATAAGTCTCTAAAGGATTCTATATTGAGATTTAGGCGAATGCAGGGTTTCCGAGTCTATGACCAACCTGGTTATGACTGTCATGGATTGCCGATAGAAGTTAAGGTTGAACAAAAACTAGGCTTAAGGGTCAAAAGAGAGATAGAGGAAAAGATCGGGGTCGACAGATTCATAAATGAATGCAAGAATTTGGCTCTAACCAATGCCCAAGCCATGACAAAATGGTTTATCGATCTCGGAGTTTTCATGGATTGGGAAAATCCCTATCTAACATTACGAGACGAATACATCGAAGCCTCGTGGTGGCTTGTCAAGAAGGCGGATGAAAAAGGATTACTTGACAGAGAGGCTAGGATTGTCCACTGGTGTCCTAGATGTTCTACAACGCTTGCAGAATACGAGATCGAGTACAAGGAACTTGAGGACCCAAGCATTTACGTAAAATTCCCCGTAGTAGGTGAGGAGAAAACATTCCTCGTTATCTGGACGACTACTCCATGGACTATTCCCTCGAACACTTTTGTAATGATACATCCTGATGCTGATTATGTTAAAATAAAGGTTGGAGATGAAAATTTGATTTTAGCTGAGGCTAGGTTGCAGGCTTTTCTAGAAGATACAGGTATCGAAAAATATGAAGTAGTCGCGAGAATAAAGGGGAAGGATCTTCTGGGAGTTAAATACACTCATCCGTTGAAGGATGTTGTTCCTATTCAAACTGAGCTTGAGAAATACCACACTGTTCTGCCGGCTCCCGAGTTTGTTACCATGTACGAAGGAACAGGTCTCGTTCACTCGGCACCGGGCCACGGTTTCGAAGACTACATTGTAGCCATGAGGAATGGAGTAAGCCTGATTGCAAGCCCCGTTGACGATGAGGGAAAGTTTACATCTGAGGCCGGAAAATATGCAGGGCTCTACGTCCGAGAGGCTAATACAGTAATCATAGAGGATTTAGAGAAAAAGAACGCCATCCTGAGCAAGAAGTCAATAAGACATAAGTACCCAGTCTGCTGGAGATGTAAAACCCCTGTCTTCCTAAGGGCTACTCAACAATGGGTAATCAAAGTATCAAAGTTAAAAGATAAGCTCCTTGAAGAAGTCAAAAAAGTAAATTGGATACCAGAGTGGGCCCTTGATAGGATCAATGGAATGATAGTGAACCTACAGGACTGGGTGATATCGAGACAAAGGTATTGGGGAACTCCTCTCCCTATATGGATTTGTCCCAACGGTCACAAAGTAGTGATTGGAAGTATTGACGAAATATTTGCCTTAGGAGGACACCGTCCCAAGGAGCTTCACAAGCCATGGATTGATGAAGTCACTTTAAAGTGTCCAAAGTGTGGAAGGGAAATGAAGAGAGTACCAGATGTTATGGATGTATGGTTCGACAGTGGTGTATGCTTCTATGCAGCAAAAGGACATCCAGGTAAGGAGGATCTTGGAGATGTTAGGCTAGATCTCATCATAGAGGGCCACGATCAAACTCGAGGATGGTTCTTCTCCCTCCTTAGGGCAGGGATACTCGGGTTTGATGAGGCACCTTATAGAAACGTGCTGGTTCACGGCTTCATGTTAGATGAGCAAGGAAGAGAAATGCACAAGAGTTTGGGAAACTATGTTGGAACCAACGAGGCAATCGAAAAAGTTGGGCGAGACCCGCTAAGACTCTGGCTCCTCTCGAACACAACATGGGAGGATGCCAGGTTTTCATGGAGAAGCATTGAGGAAGTCGCCAGAGACCTATCGATCATATGGAATATTTACGTCTTCGCTAAAACATACATGGATCTTGACAAATACAATCCAGAACAGAATGATATTAAACAGTACTTAGATGCGTTGAGATTCGAGGACAAATGGATTCTCAGCAGAGTCAACACGTTAATAAAAGAAGTAACAAGCCACCTTGAGGAATACGAAGTCCACGCTGCTGTTAGGCTTCTCCGCGAGTTTGCTATTGAAGACTTAAGCCACTGGTATATAAGATTGATAAGGTCTAGAGTCTGGGTAGAAGAGAACACGAGAGACAAGTTGGCAGCATATACAGTTTTATATTATGTTCTCGAAAAACTAGCGAGAATGCTTGCCCCCTTTGTGCCCTTCATAACCGAGTATATTTATCAGTCAATGTTTAAACAAGTCTGGAAGGAAGAGAGTATTCATTTACTCGAGTGGCCAAAAGCGGATGAAACATTCATAGATACCAAATCTGAAGAGACTATGAATATTATCAAGAAAATCTTTGAAACGGCTGCTACAGCTAGGATGAAAGCGGGGTTGAAGCTAAGACAACCTGTTAAAAAACTAACTGTTTACTCAAACGATTTAAAAATAATTGAAACCGTTGCCGAAAATAGCGAATTGATTAAACTAATCACCAATACTAAAGGAGTTGATGCCAAACCCGTATCCATGCTGCAGGAGGTTACAAGATACAAGGTAGAGCCAGTATACAGTGTCATCGGTCCTAGGTTCAAGCAGAAGACTAAACAGGTAGTTGATTACATTCTGCATCATCAGGAAGAAATAGCTCGAGACGTACTTAATGGACGCGCTCATGAAGCAATAATACAAGGAGAACAAATAACTATCGACTCGTCTTGTGTGAGAATAATACCCTACTACATTGAAGGTTACTCTGTAGTCGACACTGAATGGGGGAGTATTGGATTGGATACTCGTCTCAGCGAAGAAGAAGTCGCAGAAGGATTAGCAAGGGACTTGGTAAGAAGAATACAAGTTATGAGGAAAATGCTGAATCTCCCTCTTGACGCCAAGATTAAAGTAGTAATAATAACACCAACTGAGAGAGAAAACGCTGTAAAATCCAGAGCAAATTACATAGCAAACGAGACCAGGGCGTGTGAAATAATAATTAGCTCTGAACCAGCTCTTATAAAAGGCTTTATGGGGGATGTCAAAGAATGGGATATCGATGGAGAGACTTACTATATTGGAGTGATGCCAGTATGAGCAATATTAATAAAACCCTTATATCAAAAGCAACTTCAATCTTGAAGAACAGCTATGCGCCTTACAGCAAGATTCACGTGGCAGCGGCCGTGCTAGGGTCCAACGGTAAGATTTACACAGGTGTGAACGTTGAAAACTCGAGCTATGGGTTAACAATTTGTGCAGAACGGGCTGCATTAGTCCAAATGGTGAGTGATGGGGAAACTAAACCGATTAAGATTGCAGTCGTGACGGATTTGCAGGACCCAATTCCCCCATGTGGGGCCTGCAGACAATTCATGGCAGAGTTTAATCCGGATGTCGAACTAATCCTCTATAGTGTAACATCTCGCAAAAAGATCGAAACAAGGTTGTCCAGCATATTCCCAAGCCCTTTCAAACTCTAGGCTTACCCCTTGTGAGCAACTGCTAGAAGGTTTCTCGTCAAACTGGGCTTTAAGGGGTTTTCAACAAAGTTTTCAAGCCTTAAAACACGAAAGCCGATTGATTCAAGATCCTCGATCAACTCTTCCTTAGAATAGAAATGGTAAAATCTCGATCCAAATCTCGATGAAATTAATATTCCATCACAAACCTCCTCCCCCACGGGTATGCGCTGAGGAGACCATGCAGTGAGTATCAATACACCATCAAGTCGCAGACTTCGGTAAATCTCTTTCAGAAAGGTCCTCCTACACTCCTTGGTAGGTATGTGATGGATAGTTGCAAGAGATAAAACAGTATCGATTGAACCATCCCGAACAGGTAAGGATAGCCCATCTCCATTAATTGTTATGAAATTAATCATAGTCTTGAAAATCCCTTCTACGTTCTCGTAAATTGGATCTACGAGGATCACTCTTCCTTGAATTGATCTCCCTCCTACATGATAATAAGCTCGGCCAGCGCCAATATCTAGAACGTCTCCCTTCAGATATTGTTCTAGGGGCAGGTTTCTCCATCCCCACTGTCTATACCTTGGAATATTCTTGAAATACGAGATCGTGTGTTTCAAAGCTTCGTTGCAGATATTCCAACAGTCAACAAACACCATGCCCAATTCCCAAAATTTGTGTCTCACGCGGTAAAAACTGTAAGCCGTCCCGATAATCCTATGGCATGAAAAATTATAGTTTTAATCCATAATATTTTCTCGAAGCTTCTTCAAGATCTTCAATGGTTGGGTTTATTGATGGAGCATCTCCAGCTGTCTTTCTAATGATATCAGGGTCTTTCAACCCATGACCGGTCACCAATACAACGATGGTCTCGTCACGATCAACTCTCCCCTCATCTAGAGCTTTTATCAAGCCCGCTAATCCAGCTGCCCCACTAGGTTCAGCGAATATGCCCTCCAGGCTAGCGAGCAATTTCATTGCTCTTACTATTTCATCATCTGAAACTACGACGCCATAGCCCTTTGTATTGTAAATAGCCTTAAGAGCAGCGTCACCGTCCCATGGAAGCGTGTCCTCGAGCCCTGTGGCTATGGTTTCAGGCGGTCTCTCCCATGGTCTAATATTGAATGGGTCTTGCCTTTCCAACCAAGCTCTAACTAGAGGGTGGTTTCCCTCTGGTTGCACGGCCACCATCTTGGGATATTCTGCCGTAAGACCCACTAGGTTAAAATCTCTGAAGCCGTTGTAGACCCCCGTTAGCAAGCTACCTGCGCCAGTCGGTATGAAAACCTGATCTGGAACCTCCCATCGCAACTGTTCAATAATTTCCATTGATATTGTCTTCGGCCCCTCGATTTGATAAGGGTTGTAAACACCAAAGCTCGGACTGGGGTAGAATCCGTATTTTTCGACAAGTAGCTTCATCATTTTAACTGTTGGATCTTCTGCCTCTGTCCACTTGACTTTGAAAACTTTCGCCCCATAATATAATAGTTGTGCAATTTTTCCATAGCCTGCGAAATCCGGGACGAACGCGTAGATGTCTATCCCTGCCTTAGCCCCGTATGCCGCTAACGATGCCGCGGCGTTTCCACTACTCGCGATCACTGCTTTTTTGAATCCGAAAAACTTAGCCATGGAGATGGAAACGCTCATAGCTCGATCTTTGAAGCTTCCAGTGGGATTTCTTGTCTCGTCTTTTATATAAAGGTTTTTCAATCCTAGGGCCTCTCCGAGCCTCGAAGCCTTCAGAAGTGGTGTACCGCCTTCCCCCAAGGAAACTACGTATTCTTCCCCTGGAACCGGTAGGAACTCAAAATATCTCCACATGTTGAAAGGCCTTTTTGTAAGCCCCTCAACGTCTAAGATATCTCTAATTTTTTCATAATCATAAACTATGTCCAATCTACCTAGGTCATCATTTTCGCAGAGAACAGGTTTAGATTCTAGAAGATACTCCCGCCCACACCTACTACATCTTAGAACCTTGATAAACATGGAATGATCCTCTCTGTTTAGAAAAATGTGGGAAGGGTTTAAATTCCTTCCTTCTCCCAAATAAACCTGACAACTTCATCATGTGTTGGAACACAGTGAGAGCCTAAGCTAGCTATTTTCAACGCTGCCACAGCATTTCCGTACTGAAGGGATTTCCTTAAACTATACCCTCTCAAAACCCCTGTGATGAAACCCGATGCGAAAGCGTCTCCCGCCCCTGTTGTATCGAGAACGTTTTCCACCTTATATGCTGATATATCTTCATCAATTTCTTTTCCATAAGCATAAACCCCCTTTGCCCCCCTTTTAATTATGACAGTTTCAACCCCCTCGGAGGCTATAGCTCGTGCAGCCTCTTTATAGTCTTCTAAACCCGTTAAAAGTCTAGCTTCTTTCTCGTTAACGAATACAATGTTCACTCTAGATACAACCGGCTTCAACTTGTCCAAGCCTTGGGCCGCGAGAACCCTGCCCGGGTCCCATGAGGTTTTTAATCCATATTTTTCGGCCATCCGCAGCGCCTCAATTGTCGTGTCAAGCCTGAGACTAGCTATATGAACCCACCTTGCTCTGGATATGGCGTACTCGCTGAGGTCCGAGGGTTCAAGGGATTCGGCAGCACCCTTGAATCCATACATGGTTATTTCGCCTTTTCGATTGATCGCCACAATGGTGAAGCCGGTCTGGCCAAGGCTTATCCTTAAACCACTTATGTCGACCCCCTCCTTAAGGAGATCGTCCACAACTATTCGTCCAAAGCTGTCGAATCCAACTTTAGCAAGTATTCCGGATTTCAACCCCAATCTTCTGACTCCAATTGCTACGTTAACTGCCGAGCCCCCGCTCCCCCATGACTGCTCCAGTACTTTGCTCTCCTGATCTATACCCGGGAAACTGTCCACAAGTATTCTAATGTCTACAAGGGCATGTCCCACGGTGACTACATCTAGGCTATCCGACAACCACTTTTCACCAGGGTTCAGATGATCTTGAAGGCCTCTTCGGCACTGAAACCTTCATGGACTATTTTCATCACTGCCTTAATAGCCGCCTCAGGCTTCTCATGCATGAAGACATTCCTGCCTACAACAACGCCGTTTGCGCCTGCTTTCATCACGTTCTCGACATCTCTTAGGAATTCTAAGAAACTTCTCCTTGGCGCTCCACCACTCATCAATACGGGGATTCCCGAGGCTGCCTTCACAACATCCTTAAATGTGTCTAGGCTCCCCGTATAATAGGTCTTGATTAAATCTGCACCAACCTCAATCGCCGCCCTTACTCCGTACTTGACTACTTCAACATCATACATGTTTTTGATAGTAGGGCCCCTAGGATACGCAAGCTGTAGACAAGGATACCCGTAGCTTTCAGACTCTTCTTTTATCAAGGACCATTGGGAAACCATCGAGTCTTCATATTGAGACCCCCAGTATATTGTAGCCGCTATTGCGTCAGCGCCCAACGCTACAGCCTCTTCCACAGAACCAATGATACTCTGAATCATTTTTTGATCCTCTGGACGTAGATTCGTTTTTCCAGTTATCTTGACGATAAGGCTTGTCTTACCGATCCATGAGTCGCGAGTGATATAGGCAAGCCCTGGGGTTAACATTATAGCATCTACACCGGAATCGACTATTTTACGTATAAGAGGTCTAGGATCCAGCGTCTCAGGTGTGAAATCGCTTGGACCGTGCTCAATTCCATGGTCAAACGCGAAGACAACAGACTTCCCGTCCGGAAGTATTCTCTTTAGCCTAATCGTTTTTCCAACGCTTTGAAAAGCCATTCCATTACCACCTTGAGAGAATATAATGACTTAGGTCCTATAAATCCGTTAAATAATTCGTATGCTGCTTTTAGATAATGAACAAGGCTTTCAGGATGGAAATCCCGAGATAAGAGACGATGAAAACTATGAATGAAGCTATTACTACTCCTAAGCTGATCCCTAGTATTGCCTTCTTTTTATCCATTCTAAGGAGAAACGCTATTAAGCTACCGGTCCAAGCTCCCGTAACAGGGAGCGGGATTCCTACAAACAATATCAACGAGATGAAAGTTACTTTTTCCATTCGCTGAGCCTTTTTCATGGCTGTCTCGACAATCTTAAAATAAATCCGTCTTATCCTCCGAGGAAATCTATTGCTCATGATAATCCTCTCGACAAGCGCCAAGATGTTCAATGCTATTGGCGCTATTGAAAGGTTCGCCAACACACCTCCTAATATATATATTCCCATGATATGCATGTTTCCATCACCCACTACGAGCGCGTATGGGATAGCGCCTCTTACTTCGCTGATAGGGAGGAAGCCGAGGAGAACGCTTATTAACAGGTGGGTCAATATAGCGTCTGCCATATCAGTTACCTAATCTAACAAGACAGCTTTGTTCAATTTAAAATATTGATTAACTCGTCTCTGGTGCTTCTCTTCCACCACCGTAGAGAGCCTCGTTTATAATCTCCTGTGCACTACTTTGGGCCTTCTTTAAGTCGTCTCCAGACAAGTCATTATATTTCTCTCTTGCAATATAAATTGTGAAAAGCGCGGTCGGTATTAATCCGTACTGCTCGGCAAATCTATCATAGCTCAGCTCTTCTGCATCAAGAACTTTGTTATCCCTTATCTCAACTACATGTATTTTGTTGAGAATTTCTGATCCAGCCGATGGGTAGATGTCGATCTTGTCTATTATAACAATCAAGTCACCCCTGTCGATGCCTTTTGACCTCAACTGATTGGAGATCTCATCCGAAATCTTATCTTTCAAATGTCTTTGAATAGCATCGCCGAATCGCTCTCCGAATAAGTGTTTGGCGTGGTTGAGATTGTATGAGAATCGCCCTATCATCTTCCAAACAGGTTTTCTATGAATGAATATGCTTTCAGCTGCCTTTCTTGCAAACACCTTATCTTCACACTCGTAGTAAGAGGCGTCTTGAAACACTAATGAGTTCAGCATGGCATAAAGGGAGTGATCAGTCAGGAGCGAGTACTTCACGAGGTTTTCAGGACTACTTAACATGTTTTCAATAACCTCAACTATTCGTGTTTTAACACAACTCATCAGGTAGCCGATCGTTTCAATGAAGGCAACATTAGCTGGGTGTAAGTATACGTTTTTATACATTATTATTCTCGCATCGAAAAGCCTCGCTATCTCATCTAATGATTTCCTGGAGACCCCGGGGATGATCGAATCTCCTTTTTCTAGTAAATAAGTGTTCCGAATGATCCAATCATCATTAATCTCTCCGACAGGAACTCCTGTGAAAAAACTGTCTCTTTTCAAGTAGTCCATAATATCGCTGGTGTAGGCATAGTCTCTCACGACAAGTCTGACTATGCTGCTGACCCCTCCAACTGATATAGGGTCATAGAAGTCGAAGTCTTTTAACAACGAACGATTAATGAGATCTGTGAATTCTTTCATCCCTCGAGGAGGCTTCATTCCATCATCAAGCAGTGAAATCAATTTTTCAGGGTTAATACCAAGTGTTTTTTCATATTCTCTTGCATAACCAAGTATTTTATCTCGTAAGAAATCCCTATAGATAAGATAACTGATAACTTCATGGTTGCCTATTCGATATCCAACAAACTCCCTGTTCTTGTACACGTATTTATCGAAGGCGTGACTGAAAGGGCCGTGCCCTAAATCATGCATCAGGCCGAGCAGTCGGGATGCAAATATGATTTCCCTTTGATATTGAACTAATTCCGATCTGAACACGCTATCTAGCGGTAGATGATACGAGGTCTTAAGAAGATGAGAGATGTACCTAAACGAAGAATGCATTACACCAATGCTGTGGGCAAATCTGGTGTGAGTCGCGCTTGGATAAATGAAGTGAGCGGCCTGCAACTGATATATGTATCTTAATCTCTGTAGAGGCCACGAATCAATAACCTTGTCTTCAAATCCTTTCACATAGTCTATGTAACCATAAATGGCGTCCTTGATTTGACCGTTGAAGGGGATAAAGGGCGATGTTGGAGACTCCACTTCTAACTCACCATCAGTGACACGCACGTATATTGGAATATATGCTTCAATCAATCCTATAGACCCATCGTTGATTAATGATCATTGATATTAGTATTTAAAACAAGTATATAAATCTATGTCCTAATTGAAATAACAAAATTTAAATACACATTAATTTAAAATTAACTCCACAATACAAAAGTGGGATATATGAGCATTTATGAAAACTGCTTGAAGGCGATCAATCTAGGCGTTAAATCGGGAATACAGGAGATAAACACACTGCTAGACATATCGGAGGTAATGATAGTAGATAGGGTTAAAGGAGACCTAGAGCATGTGTTAAAAGTGGTTGCTACATCGTCAAAAGATGACTACTTCTATATTGAAATAAGGAACGATTTTTTGAAAGCGAAATGTCTTCTTCTCTTCGAGGAGGGGCGCCTTATAAAAGCTGGATGTGAACCCTTAGAGTCAAACAATGTTATTATACCAGAGGTTTTTTGTTCGAGCCTACATGAATCCCTGATATCCCTATATAAATTGATACTTCCCTCTCTTCAATGGAAGGATGAGATGAATACTGGATATGAACCAATTGACTCCCAGCATAAAGAACTATTGAATATGTGGAATGACTTCATCAAAAAGTTGATGAAAGATCCAAACAATTCTATTGAATTCTTAGAAGCTCTCATAAATAAAATTAACAACCACTTCAGTTTTGAAGAAGAGCTAATGAGGAAAAGCAAGTATCAAGGAATGAAAAAACATGTTAAAGAACATGAAGATTTTAGAAAGATATTAAATCAGCTCCTATTGAGAAGCCATGAGATAGGGGTTCTAGAATCCCTGAGAGAGAGTTTAGGATTAATATACGCATACCTGCATCACTTGATCACGTTTGACAAAGCACTAGCACTCTACATGGCAAAACAATAATCATTACACCTTCACTCGGTCACATCCTGAAAATCCTCATCAAATTATCTACGATATTCATAAATTTACATTATTTTTCGAAAAAAATATATATTTGTCAATTATCAAAACAATAAAGTTTAAAAACCTAAATGAGAATTAAGAAAAATTGGTGAGAAAATGGTAGGACAAATACCATTGATAGGTGAGAAATTCCCCGAGATGGAGGTCGTTACGACTCACGGCAAGAGAAAACTTCCAGACGATTACAAGGGAAAATACCTTGTAATATTTAGCCACCCAGCCGACTTCACTCCGGTATGTACAACAGAATTTGTTGGATTCGCTAAGAGATATGAAGATTTTAAAAGACTAAATACTGAACTGCTGGGACATAGTGTTGACAGCGTCTTCTCTCACATCAAATGGATTGAATGGATTAAAGAAAAACTCGGAGTCGAAATACCGTTTCCGATAATAGCTGATCCTAATGGAGAGGTTGGTAGAAAACTTGGTTTTCTACACGTTCAAAGCGCGACTCACACTGTCAGGGCCGTGATAGTCGTCGACGGCGAAGGAATAATAAGAGCTATCCTATACTATCCGCAGGAAGCTGGTAGAAATATCGACGAAATCTTACGACTTGTGAAAGCCCTTCAATTAAACGATAAATACAAGAGGGCGGTTCCGCATTTATGGCCTAACAATGAACTCATAAAGGATGCCCTTATAGTCCCACCTGCCAATAATGTGATGGACGCGAAAGAAAGGCCAATGAAGTTTAAGTGTTTTGATTGGTGGTTCTGCTACGAGGAGGGCAAAGTTCCACAGGAGGAGATAGAGGAAGTTAGAAAGTGGCTTGAAAGAGCTTCCAAACCCTAATTTTTTTAAACAATCATTGACACGTCTCCTTAAAGAGTAAATCATTTATTCTACAGGTTTGATTGATGATAAACAGGGATGGGTTATGAATATTAATTATTCGAGAATAGACGATAACTTGTACTTACTCCAGTATAGAGATGTTGAAACCAAGTATTTCGAGGGACTATGGAGTATCCCTGAGGGTGTTACATATAACTCGTATATTCTCGAGACCAACGATGGAATTGTGGTCTTTGATACTTGGAAACGTTCTGTGGGAGAATTGTTTACAGAGCAGATAATTAAGCATTATGATCCAAGAGATGTTAAATACTTGGTAGTACACCATATGGAGCCCGACCACAGCGGCTCAATACCGCATTTATTGAAAATGAACCCTAACATAACGTTGCTTGGACAACAGCTTACGCGAGCCATGATTGAGTCATTTTATCAGGTCGCCCCAAACTTCAGACCTGTAAAAGACGGGGAGGTGTTCAGAGTAGGAGAGTATTCCTTGAAATTCCTGCACACACCATGGCTCCACTGGCCTGAAACTATTATGACATATGTAGTTGAGAAACAGTTCCTTTTCACATGCGATGCTTTTGGCTCTTACGGAATTCCCAATGCACTATTCTATGATGAATTGAATAGTGATGAAAAGAAGAGGTTTGACGGATATCTTGTCAAATATTTTGCTAACATAATTGGACACTTCAGGGATTGGGTGGTGAAGAATGTTGAGAAGATTGAACAAACGGGTCTGACCATTAGTATGCTTCTACCATCGCATGGCCCTCTCTATAGGGATGCCGACATCGCTAGATTGCTTAATATTTACAAATTGCTTGGCGCGGGCAAGGGGATACCCGGCAAGACCTTATTAGTATATACCAGTATGTACGGCTTCGTAAGGGATGTCGTAGAAATTATTGAGAAAATACTACAGGAGAGAAAAGTGGACTATAATGTTCGTGAATTCACAGATACTTTTCACAGCGATCTCAGCGATGTAATAGCGGACGCCTACCAAGCACAAAACATAATAATAGCCACTTCAACTTATGAGGCAAGAGCCTTCCCAATCGCCAGACTCGTCAGCGAGTTGATAATAGAGAAAACACCGGTAAACAAAAAACTATTGATAATAGGTTTATACGGCTGGGGTGGAAAAGCGGGTTCTGAGCTCAAAGAATTATTCTTAGGAAAGAACTATCCTTATGTTGACGTATTAGAGTTTAGAGCTGGCCAGCACTTGCTAGTTAGAAGAAGTATAGAAGAGAAAATTGACAAACTTTTTTCGGCTTAAATGAATCCTGAAGACCCCAACTAAGTGATGAATGAAAATAAGTTTGACGAGGACGGATTCAACTTGAAACAGTTAGAGACGGTAGTCAGGAAAGCATATTGTCTAACACTATCTGATTAAAGAAATAAATGCACGGTGAGAAATAAGGTAACAGCGAGGCCCACGACAATTACAACCCCCTAGCGTGTCTAAAAGGTTCAGCAGGAGAAAATTATGATCATTTCTAGGGTTTGTATGACCCGTAGCAAAAAGCTCTTAGAGGAGATTAGGAGCCCTCGGTTAATGACTCTAACGAATGCATTGCCATGTATTTGCTACCTTATACATTTAGAGTCTTGATAGATGAAATATATGGGGATGGCCTGAACAAAGGAGGACATGATTCCAGCCTGACGACTTCCCTATTTATTATAGGGAGTATTATAGTACTTATAACCTGATTAATAGAGCACATGACTTTCCGGTGAGGGTTTTAGGTGGATAGAATTTTTAGTCCTTCCAGAAAACAGCGTTGAAGACGGTGCCCCTTCATCACGGCAACGATCGATAATTTTACTCTTAAAAGGATTAATTAGGATTCTAGGCCCTGAAAACAATTCCTAGTCGAGTTAAAATAAAAAGCGAAACGTGAAACTCTCGAATCATAATCGGTTTTGTAGCTGTTGAAACGCTTTAAAGCAGTGACTGATTATTAGCTAGTGCTCTCTCCCTTTTTCAAGCATGAGGAGAAAATGAGAAAATCAAACATGACAATCATAAAAGTATTAATCCCTAGCATGTGAATAGGATAGGATAAGACTTAGGCGTAATAACTCAGGCTCTAACAATTTTAAGGCTAAAATTGAAGACTAAACATACTGCTCCGCTTTGACAATATCCGTTAATATAGCAGGATATATATTTATCACTCCCTCAATGCTACTAATCTCCATGTGAATTCTCTGCAATTCTTCGCTATCTCTTGCCCAGATTACCGCTAATAACTCGTGGTCTCCTGAGGTTATAGCTAAGTATTTAATGTAATCTTTCTCCTTCAATATTCTAACAACTTCGAAAAGTCTTTCTGGCTTAACGTTGATACCAGTAAACGAGATCTTTTTAAAGCCTATCTTTCCAGCATCAACTACTAGGGCGTATTTTCGAATGACTCCCTCAGTTTCAAGTTTTCTTACTCTCTTTATTATCGCTACATCGCTTAAATTCAACTTGTCAGCTATCTCACTGTAGGTTTTCCTAGCGTTCTCAGACAGCTCCTTGATAATAAGCATATCTATCTCGTCAATGTCCATCGTCTTTCACCACCGTAACTTTAAATGTGGCCTCAATTTTAAACTCATCCTTCTCAATATAGTCTTTCAATTCTGCATCAATTCCTTCCTCTTTAAGGATATAAGCCAGATCCTCGATCCAATCCTTTACTCCGCATGATAGGCAAAACGGTCCGGAAAACTCGACCTTAAATGATTGATTATCTTCATCAAATTCGAGAAGCGATGCTGTTGCTTCCGGGCTTCTCATCCTGTTATAATTAAGTATTGAGGAAAAAATCTTACCTCTTAGCTCGTATTTGGAGGTCACGTTATTCCACTCGTATCTCTTTGCTTGACTCCCACAATCCATGTAGATTGCAATATTCTAATGCTATCAGTTTTCCTGATTTAGACAGCTTGATATAAGTCTCGACGATCGGTTCACTATACACAGGTGTAAACTCATACCGACCTATCAGTACGGGATTGAAAGGCCTTCCTTGCTCTTCAAAATACAGCTCTATCCATCGTATACTATGCTCCACTGTATTTGGATGGGGCCCAACCCATACCTTAACCTTGAATACTTCTCCAGCCTTTACGACTTCGGGTGCATCTATTTTAGGAGTGTGCGACTCAACCTTTGCTAAGGCCTCCCCTTTTGCGGTTCCCGGCTCATAGATGAGTTCTTTTAACCCCATTTTTAGTCTCACCAATTTAGAAAATAATAAAACTATCTAATAAGTTTATTTTTTCAAGAGGTTCAAAGGATATCATTAAAACATAAATTCCTTATAATATTGATAAATATAATATGAGTGATTACCATGAACGATGAGATTATAGAGTTGCTTAAGAAGCTGTTGGAAAGACCGGAGAAGAAATACAAGCCTGAGATAGGGCTGGAGGTCGACGCTGTTGGTCCGGAGGCCCCCAATGGAATCTACGTGTTTGACCCGATGAAAGCAAAATGGGTATTGAAGTACATTAATGGAGACTTTTTCAATCCATGGGAGGATGGATTGTACGTAATTTACTTCGATAATGCCAAATGCCCCGCGTGCAGAGCATACGACTCTTACTGGTATCCATTTGTTAAACTGATTGGCCCAACATTCCCTAAGAGTCATTACGTCATAGTATTATGTGATTGGTTTGCAAGAGAGTGCGACTCTGAGATAGCTAGCGGAAGCTTTCTCAAATATGAAATTCATGCATCACCAACAACTCTGCTACTTTACTCCGATAATGGAAGGATAGTTCGGCAAGAAAAGATCGAGGGCGTCAAAAGAATGGACCAATTGACAGACGCGATTCAGTTATTTCTCGAGAAGGCTACAAGAGAAGTAAAAAGTCCCGTTAAATTATGAAACAAGCGGAAGTGACATACTCGATGAGAAGCAATGAACTACCAGATGTTCATATCGAAAAACCCCAATACCCTATACCGATCGATAGTGTGGGAATCTCCGATATCAAGCTCCCCCCTTTGCGAATTGGAAATGGGTTTCTAATCCCCGTTTTTAATGTTTATGTCGACCTACCCAAGGAGTTGCGTGGTGCGCATTTGTCACGATTATATAGAGTAATATGGGAAAATTATAATCTGATTCAAGAAAAAGGGTTTGATGGGATACTGGACTTAGCTGTGAAAATCTTTGAATCGAATGATTACGCTGAAAAAGCAATAATAGAAATTCATGGAGAATATTTTTTCGAAAGCAATAAGGGTCTTAATCACGCGATTTTAGGATGCAGTGTAATTTATAAGAAGACTCAGGGAGTTATTAGGTGGGTAAGCTATGCTGAGGTCGAGGATGTTTTAGCATGCCCTTGTGCCCTCAAGGTCTCAAATTTCTTATTTAATACTCAGGCAACCCACATGCAGAAAGCTAGAGTATCATTAAGAGTTGAATCCAGTATGCAACTCATATCTCCGCTCACTCTCCTCGACTTGTTGATAAACACGGTGAACATGCCAATAAATCTCTTATCTAGGAAGGAGGAAGCAATTTTCGTGAACAAAATATTCTCTGAGCCGAGGTTCACTGAGGATGCTGCGAGAAAAGTTTTAACAATGTTTTTTAAAAAACACGGTAAAATCCTCAATCCAAATGACACGGTATTTGTCGAAGTAGTGTCTTTTGAAACCATCCACCAATACCGAGTAGTCAGCCGAGTAGGAGGACATGTTAAAGAATTTGAGCACATTTATGGTGAAGATAAATGAGTTGGCTCGTAGAGAAATCCTGGTGGATGGAGATATATGAAAACATTATAATGAAGAATCTGAGCTTAAACTTCAAGGCGGATCAAGAAGCTACTGATCTATTAAGCAACGTATTAAGCTCGCATCCTTACGTCATGGAATATGCAGAGCTTAAAACGATGTTCGTTGGAGTTAAGGAGGCGATAGTGTTCGGTTGTGGAGAGAGTCTAGTGCAAGATATTGAACATCTCGTTGAGAAGGGAGAGCTAAGTGGAAAACTCCTTATAGCTGCTGATGGCGCTACTACGATCCTTCTAAAACATAACATAATCCCCAATATTATCGTCTCAGATCTCGATGGCTTGATTGCTGATATTCTCCGAGCTTCCCTTAATGGCGCAGTAACAATTATACATGCACACGGAGATAATGTTGATAGGATTACAAGATTCGTTCCAATGTTCAAAGGACGTTTATTAGGTTCAACTCAAGTTGAACCAAGACCTCATGTTTATAATTTCGGAGGCTTCACAGATGGTGATCGAGGAGTTTTCGTTGCACTAGCACTGGGCATTAATAGAAACTACTTAGCTGGTTTCGATTTAATGGGAGAGCCGCACTCATGCCCCGGGAAACTGGTTCCTTTCAATAAGAGAGTTAAAAAGAGGAAGTTGGAAATTGCGAGATTATTACTGAAGAGCCTTCAAGAAAGAGGAGTTCAGTTCCTACATGTGGGAGGTGGCATTCATGAGTTATGACCCGGCGAGAAAATACTTCCATAGAGAAGTTAGCGATCGGGAAAGGGCGGCTTTTGAAGCCGGAATAGCTCTAGGAATGGTTGTACACCAATTCACAGGTATCCCGGTGAAAACACCCGAAGATGCTAAGGCTCTCGAAAAAGTTATTGAAAACGCAATTAAAGCACAGCCTTTTAAGCAGGATGCCAAGGTGGTAATCAACATTGATTTCAAGAACTCTGATTCACCCTACAATTACTCAACTTTAAAAACAAGAAACATGGTCGTAAATGTGGTCGTAAAGTACGGCAAGGCCGTCGTCAAGGCATCACTTAGATACGTCCCAGAGTTAGATTATAACCTCGCATACATTGAAGAAATTAAAGAGGAAAGATAATTGATGGGTGCTGTTGCTTGGGGTATAACGGGCGCAGGACCTTTTTTAGAGGAATCAGTTGAAACCATCCTAGAATTACTTCACTTGAAGATCCCTGTAACAGTGTATTGTTCTAAAGCCGGGGAGGCTTTACTCGACTACTATGGTCTTACCGCCAGACTCGCAGATAATTTAAAGGGGCCATACCCAACAGGGCTGGTGCTTGAGTCCAGAGAAGCCCCTGGTTTTCCCTCTACGGGAAGGCTCTATTCAGATATTTATAGATTTGCGGTTATCTCGCCTGCTACTTTGAATACTTCGAGCAAAATCATTTACGGGATATCGGACTCTTTAGTGACTAATTTAGCCTCCCACGCTTTGAAAAACAATATAGAATTGTTTATTCTCCCCGTTGATTATTTTGAAACATCAAGCAGGATTCCTTTAAAAGTCGATCGTAGGAAATGCTCCCAGTGTAGTCAATGTGTGGCAGCAAATGCCTGCCCAACTGGAGCCCTAATGAGGGACGATTACTGGATAGTAAGGGTTGAACCATTTAAATGCAAAAAATGTTACAAGTGTCTCGACCACTGTCCCTTTGATGCAATAAAATTCGACGTCGAAATAACATTAAAGCCCAATGCATACTACAAGATGATCCTGGATAATTTGAAAGAGATGCCTGGTGTCAAAATAATAAAACATCCCCGTGAGATATTGAAACTTCTTGAGAGTGTTTAATATTGAAGATACTCTTAGTTACTGGAAGAGTTGCCGCTCCCCTTATACACAAGAGTGTTAAAAACATTACTCAGGTTGACATGAAGGTTCTCGAGCTACCGATACCCGTTGCCGCGATGATGACCAGCGAATACCTCTTGCGAGAACTCCCCCGCTACAAGGAGCATGTCGACTGGTCGGACATCATCATTGTCCCCGGAATGACTAAAGGGGATTTAGCAGAAGTGAGTAAAAGGCTTGGAAAACCGGTTTACAAGGGTTGTCTATATGCCGACGATATCCCATTTATGATCGAATACTTAATGAATGGAGGAGAGCTATCTACTCTAAATCCGCTTGATGAACTGGTTTCAGAAAATAAAAGGATGAGCGAGAAGGAGATACTTGACAGGCTGAGAAAAGAGGCCGAGAACTCTCAAACCCGCATAGGCGGTAAACCCCTGACGAGCAGATTTCCGTTAATAGCGGGTGAAATATTCTTAAACGAACACGACAACGTTGAAGATGTCCTCTTTAATATTAAGAGGTACTTGTCTGAAGGAGCTGATATCATTGTGCTTGGGACCAGTCGATTGACCCTCGAACAGTTACTAGATGTCTCAAAATCGATAAGAAAGAAGCTAGACGTTCCACTTGGGGTAGACTTCCCACGCCAAGAAGAGATAGCTTCCTTACAAGATGGGGAATTCGACATTCTTCTCAGTTTCACCCCCGAGTTTCTTCAAAAATCATTATTCAAACAGTCGTTTGAGAAAACAGCCATAGTAATAATCCCAGACCACAATGCAATCTCCGCTGATGAGAAAGTGATCAGTTTAAAGAAAGGTCTAGAGGAAGGTCTGAGGCAAGGGCATAAGAAGATCCTTCTAGATCCTGTCCTCTACCCCCCGATGAAGGGGTTCGTAGAATCCGTATACGCGTACATCCAAGTAAAGAAGCATTTTCCCGACGTCCCCATGCTAATGGGGGTCAGTAATTATGTAGAACTCATCGATGCAGACAGTATTGGAGTAAACGCTGTTCTAGCAACAATAGGTGTTGAGATAGGTGTAGAATTATTCCTTTTAACCGAAGCAAGCGTTAAGACAACTAATTCTATAAGGGAGTTCAAGACAGCGATAGAGATGGCGCTTCTTGCGAGAGAGAAGGGGCGGTACCCAAAAGATTTCACGCTCAATCTACTCGTCTGCAAAGATAAGAGGCGTAGAGGTGTTAGACCCAAAGACGTTCAAAATGCTGCTGTAGCCAGCAAACGTGTCCCCCACACGGCCGACCCCGCTGGGTATTTCAAGATCTACGTGGATCACGCGGGCAAGTCCATAATTGTAGAACATTACTACCATGGATCTATGGTTCCAAGTATATCGATTATTGGAGACGACCCATCGCTGATTATTGGTGAAATCTTGCAGAGAAAGTTGGCAACGAAGCCTGAACACTTCTATTATCTGGGTAGAGAACTGTGTAAGGCGGAGATCGCGTTGAAGCTAGGGAAGGATTACGTTCAAGATTCAGATTTATTCCCGGATCGAGAGCCAATTTGATTCTTGATAAACTCTGCAAATATACGTCATCCTTGAGTTTCAGAAAACACGTCTGATTTATTAGAGGGCTATGTAACATTTTGTATTGTGTGATAATTTTGTCAAGCAATAAGATCGTATTTAATGTAGATATTTTACTCTACGTTCTACCAGAAGGGGTTAAGAGAAACTCCCTCATAATTATAGCTGGAGAAGGAGGGGCAGGAAAAAGCGTCTTGCTGGCAAATATTGCTAAATCGGTGATCACCGAGGGCGAGCCTCTCTTATACTTGACTCTTGACGACGACCCAGCAACGATAGTAGAGCAATTGAAATCCTATAATACCGACGTCGAAACCGCATTCAGGGAACAAAGGTTTGGCATTATAGACGGGTTCAGTTACCTGATAAAAGGTAAGAAGGGCAGGGCGCACCCAATGGTGATCGATGAGGTCAATCCCAACGACATAGAGAGCGTGGTTTACTCCCTCATAAAGAATGTCGACTCATTTAAAATGAACAATACAGGAGTGCTGATAATAGATAGTTTAAATGAAATCATGATAACTCTCGATCCTACTAGGATCATTGAATTTGTCAAAACTATTCGAGCAAACATAGCCAAACACCGGGGTGTTGCGACGATAGCATCGCTTCATACCTCAACTGAAGATTTCTTATCATATCTCCTCAACATTGAACATCTCGTCGATGGAATAATCGAGTTAGGAAGCCTAAAGGAGAGGGAACTCGGAGAGCTTGAAATTTCCTTAAGACAAATACTAGTCAGAAAGATGAAAGGAGTTCCACACAAGGCTGTATGGACGCTTTTCACCATTGACAAAGAAGGGGTTAAACCTGTGGTTTTGAAATCTTCAAAAAATAAATTTTAACTTCAATGAATTATCAATCTATTGGTGAATCGTAATGCTGCTTAAGGGGCTTAAAATCCTCGATTTAAGTCACACCCTTGCAGGTCCTTTCGCAACAATGGTGTTAGCTGACCTCGGTGCAGAGGTCATCAAGATAGAGTCTCCGACCGGAGATGAAACGAGGACTTGGGCTCCATTCGTTAATGGGGAGAGCTCCTATTATCTCTCTATTAACAGAGGAAAGAAGAGTGTTGTTGTAAATTTGAAAGATCCCGAGGGATTGAAAATAATTTATGAACTCGTCAAGAAGGTGCACGTAGTCATAGAAAACTTTAGACCTGGGGTTGCCGAGAAACTAGGTGTAGATTACGAGACGCTCGTGAAATTAAATCCGAATCTCATATACGCTAGCATCAAGGGGTTTAAAAAGGACAGCATCTATGAGCAAAAACCTGCTTATGATCTAATTATTCAAGCAATGTCGGCATTGATGACTACCACCGGTGAGGAAGGAGCTCCGCCTGTCAGGGTGAGTTTCGCTCTATTTGATGTAATAACCGGCTTAGTAGCAGTCAACTACATACTCGCAAGTCTTTACAGCAACGTTAGGCCAGTAAAGCTAGAGATACCAATGTATGACACCGCCATTTTCTCGATGTGCTATGTCCCCATGATGTATCTGACTACTGGAAGAAAGCCGAGGAGAATGGGTCATGCACACCCCTCTATGGTACCATATCAGGCTTTTCAGGACAGTGAAGGTAAATGGTTCATTGTTGCGGCAGCCAATGATAGATTATGGATAAACTTCTGCAAAGCCATCGGACACGAGGAGTTGACAAGTGATCCACGCTTTAGAACGAATCCAGATCGAGTTGCAAATAGAGATTTATTAATTCACCTTCTCCAAGAGATTTTCTCAACAAACACTAGGGACTATTGGATCAAAAAACTGGAAGAAGCCGGAGTACCCGCTGCACCAGTGTACGAGTTAGATGAGGTTTTCAAAGATCCCTACGTTAGCAGCCAAGGTATGGTTTTCCAAGTCAAACACGCTAAATTAGGAAGTATACCTCAACTAACATCCCCCGGCTACGTTAATGGAGAAAGGCCTGTAAGCGTTAAAGCACCTCCAGTACTAGGTGAAGACACTAAGCAAGTATTAAGGGAACTCGGATACTCGGAGGACGAAATCAAAAAATTAAAGGAAAATGGAGTAGTTTTTTACCCGTGAGCACACGTCTAGGTGGAGGAGTTTTACTGTGCCAGTTAAAATCGCTCTCGGTAAGAAAGGGGTAACTGCAGATCACTATCTTGCTGTAAAAGCAGGTATAGAAATCCTCGAGGAGGGTGGTAACGCCTTCGATGCCGCCATAGCCGTAAGCAGTGTTCTATCGATTGTTCAACCTCAAATGGGAGGCCCCGGAGGGGATGGATTCTTATTAGGATTTGTCAATGATGAAGTAATCGCGTACGCATCCTCTGGAAGATCCCCCTCAGGGTTCGATCCCGACAAGTATCTAGAAGTGAAGGCCGAGGTGGGTCCCTTAACCGTCACAATCCCGGGGCTTGTCTATTTATGGGGGATGATCAACGAGGAATATGGAACTCTGCCGCTATCCGTGTTGTTAAGACGGGCAATTTCGATCGCCTACAATGGTTTTCGAGCTGGCTGGTTTTTAGCTCATTCTTCAAAATCTTATCACGATAAGTTGTCTCCTTACAAGTGGTCGAAATATTTCAGCAATATTCAAGTCGGATCTCTCGTCACCAACAAGGATGCCGCTCGAACGCTTAGAATGATAGCAACAAGAGGGTGGGATGAGTTTTATTATGGAAGGATCGCGGAAGAACTGGTGGCCGAACTCCAAGAACAGGGTGTTGACTTGGGGCTGGAGGACTTCATGGAGCATGAAGGTTGGAGAGTGGACCCTTTAAAGCTTGAGCTTGATGGAAAACAGTTATTCGAGCTCCCACCTAACTCGCAGGGTATTGTCACTTTAAATTTGATCTCAGCATTACATGAGCTCGGATTGGATAAGTATGATTTTAACGATCCCTCCAGAATCCTGGCATGGTCGCATCCAATAGAAGTATCCTATATGTTCAGAGACAACTATCTCGGGGACCCAGACTATCTTACAATAAATCCCTACGATTACGTTCATTATTCTAGGCTACCCCAGGATCATAGAAGTCCTAATGAGGCAGTCGGTGATGGCGATACCACATTCTTCATCGTGTCCGACGGGGAAGCAACCATCGGTTTTATCCAAAGCTTATTCCATCCCTTCGGCTCTGGACTTGTGGCAGGAGGGTTTCCCGTTCAGAACAGGGGAATAGGCTTCGCGAAATCAAAGGGCTTGCCTAACAGTCCTGCCCCGAAGAAGCTTCCCCTTCACACTTTATCGGTGCTGGGAGTTTCAACGGATAAAGAGAAATACGTTATCGGATGTGTAGGGGGAGACTACAGACCACAACTTCATCTGAGAGTTTACGAGAATATATTCGTTTACCACATGAGTATTCCAGGTGCCTTGGACTCTCCAAGATTCCTATATACTATACCTTATGGTCATCAACAAGTCGTAGCGGAGCAGCCTTTAAAGCCGCCAGTCTCAAGTAATATCCCGGTTAACATTATTCAACCATACAGCTCCCCTGGACATGTCCACGTAGGAGTTATAACGTTGGAGAACATAGTTCTAGGGAATGATCCGAGGAGCGAGGGAACAGCCATGGCATTATAACCTAGCCCTATTTACTTGTATTCTACTACAGCCCCTTTGTTATCTGGTCGAACAACATAGACCCGGGCGTTTAATTGATCCAATATTCTCTGTCTAATATAATCAACTTCGTCAATGCTCGGCAGGAATCCGTACACTGCCGGTCCCCATGAAGACTGCCCCACACCTCGAATACCGAGTTTCTTCAATGTATGAACTGCTCGTTCTGAGTAGGTAGAAAAAACCCCTCCCTGGTATTCGCTAAACATTTTACCAACAGTTAGCTGAAATTTTTCAAGCCCCTCAGCAAACCCTACATGGTCTTTTTCCTTCAGTGATGGTATCATTTCTACGAATAGATGAAACGAGGCCTCGTGGATCAGTGAGACTGGAACAGGGAACGCTTGACTGAAAACCCTCTTCTCTTCATCGTCAGTGAGTCCCACACCATTCGGAACTACTACGATAAACCCCCACTCCTCGGGAAAATCAAGCCTCATGTAAAGTTTAGGAAAACTCTTATTCTTCACACCTGAGTCAACTATAAAACCACCATATTGGAAAGCATACTTCCCAACACCCGATATTTCGCCAACCCTTAACATTGATGATACTTCTTCAATATCAAACTCGACCTCATTAGCTATTAAAAGCCCTTTGGCAACTGATAATAAAAGCTGAGTGGTCGAACCCAACCCTACATGTTTAGGAATAGACTCTATTACTTCAACGGCACCTTCCTGTAGATTATATTTTTTCACTAAAGGGTATATTCTCTCCCTTATCTCGAAACTCCTAGGTCCGTTTATGGATAACTCTCGGTTTCTTCTGACTACCACTGTTGTCCTCGGATGATCTATCGCAAGACCCACGCTTGTGTACAGTCTCAAATCCCTGTTGAACGGATTGATCATGCCTAGATGCAGACGTGCCGGCGCAGATATTATTATCTCTTCAACCACCGAGCCACCATCTCCTTTAATTCATTAGCTAGTTTCAAGTCTTTTTCATTAAAACAGGTTTTCTCAACTATTTTATAGGAATCCTCCACCTGTCTCTTAAGTTTGTTAAGCAGATCACTATCAAGAGTTTCACGCATGGCCTTTATCTTCGAAGCATAAATGATCATTTCTATTAGAAACACCCTGCATCTCGAATAGGGTTCCAAGATCTCTGGAATAAGGGGATTTTCGACGATCTCCTCTATCTCAAAGCTCGCATGATAGGTATTTTCGTGTTTCACCAATCCTCTTTTCTTCATTAAGATATACCCGTAGGCTTTTTTCAGGACTGGAATTCCATTCAAGAAACTGATCTCGCTTTGAGGGATTCCACCTGTTTCTTCTTTGAAAGTCGCCAAATAATATAAATATGGGTCATCGACCACATTCAAAGCTGCTTTATCAAGCAAGTCTATGAGTAGTGACACCTTCGTTGTTCGATAAATTTTCAGCTCTATTGTCCTCTGGCTGACACGGAAACCTAAAGGAGTGAAATAGGGGTTTGATGTTATGAAGGCGCTGAATATCGATTCATACCAAACTCCTTCTCGAAGGTTCACATCCCCCACCATGCTTTGTTAAAAGCTTCGCTCTTAAAACCAACCTCTCTCAACTCGGCAAATTTCCTCCCCAACCTACTATCCTTGAAGACAGAAAGCAACACGTAATCCAAAGCGCTTCCAACAGCACGGTCGATCTCAACGTGCTTCACTAGATCGGAGTAAAGTCCGTTCATTAACCCGTCCCCAACGACGGCATACCCTTGTGCTGTTTCCTTAACAATCCTTGCCCCTTGTAAACCCTTCATAACCCTGACCCTTCCTACGTCTGCAAGGTGCTCTTCAATCACAGTTCTGATTTGAGGTATTTTTGCAACTCTTCCTGAAACCAATATAGTTAATGGATTTCTCACATTACTTTTAACTGAATAGACTGCTTTGACGATGCCCTCGATGAATGCCTCAAGGCAAATCTTAGCTCGCCAATCATTCTCAGCTCTCTCAACCAGTTCTTCGGGAGTCATTACACGAGCAAGATAAGCGCACCCTGTTGTAAAAACCTCTTTCTTCTCAATCAACCCTAGTGCTTGAGCAACTTCCAAGTCCAATGCTCCCGCTGTTAAAAACCCTGGTCCGGGCATGAATGATCCTCCGATTCCATCTACTATTTTACCTCTCTCCACTCCTATAACGGCGTTGTATCCGAACCCAAGCTCCACATGGATATAGTTGACTCGGTCGTAGGGGATACCGTATTCTAAAGCAACCTCATGTATTCCTAAAACCGTAACAGCTAGTTTGTCGGCCGTTCCCATATCAATCTTGTTTAACTTTCTATGCAGGGGAACGCTTTGAAGATTTATTACTCCTGGAATAAGGAGTTTTCTAACATCATAATCGTACAATCTCTTTATGATTTTAACCATTGCATAATAAATGTTAGCACCTACGACTCCTTTTCGAACACCTTCCTCTATATTCTCCCTGGTGGTCGCTAGCACGAAAGTATAATACCAATCCTCTAACACGTCATGAGGAATACTGCTTAAATCCATTACTTCGACTCCATAGCCCGAAGGCACCACTATTCCGTCTAGGGGCATCATATCATTTATAATATTTATGAGTACGTTGGGGTCCTCGGCTACTGTTTTCGTCTCAACTGTTGCTTCACTTGCTACTTTACCGTTTTCTAGGAGACATAGGTCCATTGATTTGGTTCCCGGATCTATTCCAACAATCCTCATCGTAAACACCTCGAAAAGCTTTCTACGAGATTGTTTTATGGAATTACATGTTAAATTTTTACTCACTTATTCATTACCCTGTTACCTATACCCATCTTGCCTATCTTCTCTTGGCTAGCGAATAGTGAAATAGCCCAAGATCCGTTGTGAACCCATAAATACATGGCAATCCCGGAGAGGTAGTTACTAATTGCCATTGAGATCCATATCCCCATAGTGCCCAATCCCATCGTGAAGGAGAGAAAATAGCCGAGAGCGAGTCTAATCCCCCAGAGCCGTACCATCCCTATTATTGTGGGAATCAGCGTTTTTCCAGCCCCTCTACCGACAGACATTCCTATAAAGAATAGCGTGAAGAACGGCAGGCTGGGAAGGAATAAGGCCACGAATCTTTGAGCTTCCTCGTATACGATAGAGTTTTGAGCAAATATACCTATAAAGTAATTTCTAAACACGTATACTATCAAGGCGGCTATTCCAGTTGACACGGATATGTAAAGTGATGCGATCCTCGCCACTCTCTTTGCCCTGTTTGTTAAGTTGGCCCCAAGTGATTGGCCGATCATCACCGCTACGCTACTGGTGAAGCCCCATAGAAACGCGTCTGCTAAATCCATCAGTAAGAATCCTATGGCGGCTGCCGCCGCTACGAATTCACCGTATTGATTGATCAATGCGTTTTGAAACATGAATGCCAGCGAGTTGGATGACATCATCAAAGTCACGGGTGCCCCGATTTTAAGGCTCATCAAAACCCAGTTCTTATCTAATCTTCTAGTGAGGCGGGGAGCCAGGTACGGGTATCGCCTTCTCAGGAATAGTATCAGCGCGGCCAGTCCCGCAAACCTAGAAAGCACTGTGGCGACAGCGGCTCCAACAGCACCCATAGGGGGTATTACGAGGGATTCATTAATGCTGAGGCCTATTATAAATGGAGGATCTAGGATGAAATTGGTGAAGGCTGCAACTAGATTCACGTATGCAGGTGTCCTTGTATCGCCTATTGATTGAAGAATAGTCGAGTATGATAGTGTTAGAGCCGAGAGAATTATGTCTAGGGATATTACACCTGAGTATCCAAGAACGTCATCGTAGAGGGCTAGAGGGGTTTGAACAAGATGTTTAAAGATGTATGGTCTAGAATAGAAGTAAGCTATCGCTAGACCGATATTGAGGACTAATGCAACAGTTATGAATTGTGAAACGGTCTTGTGTGCTTCATCGTACCTCCTGCCCCCTATTAGCTGGCTGATTATTGCGAGATTTGCAGTCATTAACCCATGTATGATCGAATTTAGAAACATGAAAGTCGGCCAGACCTGTCGCGGAACAGCGAGAGCTATTTCATTGTACCTGCTGAGCCAAAAGGAGTCGACTAGATTGTACGAGATATTCACCAGCTGGACCAGCATTAGGGGTAATCCAAGCCAGAGTAATGTTCTCCCAATAGGCCCATTCAAAATGTTCTCTCTATACTTACCTAGCGACTCCATAAGGATTTCCTCACAAGTAGCTAATCACTTCTACGAGCTCGCGCATGTCTCTAATTACCGCTACGCGCAAATCACTAACGACTATAGTTTTACCATGCCCCCTTCTTATCAATACCGCGTAGAATCCTGCCGATAAAGGCCCTCCTACATCCTCAACTAGATTGTCCCCAATGTGTAGAATTCTCTCAGGCTCGCATCCGATCGCCATAGAGTATTCTAGAAAAATTTCTCTATCCGGCTTAGAAAACCCAGTC
Organism: Thermosphaera sp.; assembly: GCA_038827615.1. Taxonomy (NCBI): domain Archaea; kingdom Thermoproteati; phylum Thermoproteota; class Thermoprotei; order Desulfurococcales; family Desulfurococcaceae; genus Thermosphaera; species Thermosphaera sp. The sequence continues at coordinate 508,880 of JAWBNK010000001.1, read as the reverse complement.
TTGTCTGCGAATGTGAAAACATCGAAGAACCCTGATAAGCCGACTCTATCTAGCAATTTCCTCGTAATATCACTGGACCAAAATAATACGTTGCCTATAACTCCAAGCTTGAGACCCATTGCCTTAAGGTTTCCAAGAGACGGCAAAACATCGTCATAAACCCATGAATTCACATTAGATTTAGAAATAGTATCACTTATTAAGAGGTCGACTTGTTCTGGCGAGGTATCAAGAGCCTTAGCCATTAATTCTCGGGATTTCTCCAAAAGTTCTAATGGATTTATTTGGGGATCTCGTCTCCGAATGTTCTTAGATGCTTCATAGGCCTCAAGTATTTTTTTATAAAGATCTATTTCAGATCTTTTTATCGACTCCTTCGCATAGCCAGCCATTTGCTTCAAAAACGAGTTTAAATCTATGAGGGTACCCCATACGTCAAACGATATGCTACAGATTTTTTCACCCATGACTGCCTTCATATCTATCCACCTCCTCTAGTAAATGTTGAATGATACTAAGCAGAATGTTAACCCCGAGCTCAACGGCTTCAGGGGAACCAGGAAGGCAGGCAACCACCTTCCCGTCGTGAAGTATGAAGAGTTCAGACCTCGAGAGGATCCCCCTATAACCTTTAACTTCAAATGATTTGGTTCGGAACAATTCGCCGAAGCCGGGGATGTGTCTCCAAGCAAGGCTTGATACGACATCAACGGTTAAGTCTCTCGGACCAGGGCCTGTTCCCCCTATAAATATGAGTACTCTGGATTTGGATTCCCGAAGAATCCTGATCAACTCACGGTAAGAATTGGGTATGACATGAATTGCGTCCACGCTCAATCCTCTGTCCTCTATCATTTTCTTAGCCGTTTTTCCACTAACATCTTCCATCTGTCCTTCATGAACTCTATCACTGACTACGATAACCTCAATTGACGGTTTCATGGTTTAAACCTAGTTTGAAAAATATTTCTTAGTGAAAATATAAAGCTGTAATAGTGAGATACGTGATCATTATTGAAGTGTCTAAAGGCAAGGTTGGGATACGCGAGGCAAGGTCCCCCGAGATTTGCGAAGCAGTTTTGATTATAATCAGCTTTGTGCCATTGGGTAAAGTGGTATCCTACAAGGCCGTGGCAGATTTGCTCAAAATTCATCCTCGGACCGTGGCGAACTGCGTAAAGCATAATCCAGCTCCTCTCATTATTCCGTGCCATAGAGTTGTTCATAAGACAGGCGATATTGGTGGATACTCATTCGGCGGACGCGACGTCAAGAAGAAAATTCTGGTTATTGAAAAAGCTCTAGCCAAAGGGGCCCGTAAAGTGAGTTCATTAAATTTCTACGATCTAAGATGGTTGACTATATGAAGGATTGTGAATCCTTGTAGACATAGCTTGGATTTTCTTCAATAGCTTTGAGGAGCTCGTCTGCTAGGTTCGTCTTCAATAGGTACCGACAGAGTTCACACGCGTATGGTTTCACATAGTTCTTATTCGACATTTCCAGAGCCAAATTGTCCAAATACTCCTTGAAATCGTGGAAACTAATAATTACATCTAAATACTTGCTTTTTCGCCTTCCTGTGACTGCATAATTCACCAACGACTGTTTCAACCCCAGGATCTTTGCCGCATCCAATTGGCTAAGATTGTATTCTAAAACCAATTTTCTACTTAAGTACATTCTAACAGCTGGAAGTATCTTTCTATTGTATATCTCGCAGAAAGACTTCAAAACACCACCAGGGTGTTTTAGCGTCAAAAAAGCTAATAAACATTGTTATTGGAGCGCAAAGTTAGTAACGGCCCGATCCTTTTTATGTATATTTATTTTGATCTGTTTAATGATTATAACAGGGAGGGTGCTACTTTGTCACAGTCAAAACAGTTTAAAAAAGAATATGAGAAATTGCTAATACTTCCCGTTTCTAAACGTGAAATCGAAGCATCTTTACTAAACCTTGGAGCGCTATTCGAGTTTTTAAGGATACCGAAAACTTCAGGAGAGATAAATAACGTTGAGATCTCGTGGGTTTACAAACCCTCTATCGTTTCGAGCAAGAAAATATCAATGAAGATTGATGCGAGAAAAGTCGGGGAGGATACCATCATTATAGAGGGCTTGTCAGAGGATTTAGATTTCACTATGACGGTTAAAATTCTTGAAATATTCTACGCGGTTCACACAAATATTAAAATTGAATGCAAAGGCTCCACGAGAGACGTATGTGATAAATTCTTCATTCCAATACTTGATTCACTAAGGGACTACATAGTTAAAGCTCCAAAACCGACTCCGGTTGAGAAAACTCTTTCGTCGAGTGAAAAGCCGCAACGGCTTCCATCACCTAAGATTGAGGGAAAACAAGTCGTTGCTGAAACTCCCAAGGAATCGCTCCAAACTCGAGAGGTCAAAATCGATGTTCAAAAACTCTATGATGAGTTTTCTCTAGCAATGTTGCTACTTAAATCCGACTTGATAGCTTCAACATCGCTGAAACCAGTGTGGAGCGTGCACAGTATTAGGGAAATAATAGAATCCAACTTGGCGAAGATGAGAGCCTACAATCTAGCAATATTGACTCTAAAATCATTGGATGGAAAAATCGATATGTACTTATTTGTGACGCCTCAAGGAGTCATAACAGGGTTCAAAGGAAGAATTGAGGGAGTCGAGTATAGAGGGAACGGGAAAGATTTAGAAAAAATAGTAGTGTTAATGTACGACGCCGAAATGCAAGTCAGGCTGTGGGGAGTTAAAGAGCCCGTCTAACGGTTGTTTTCACGGTCAATAAAATCGTTTTACTTTCTACTATGACTAATTTTAAATGTCAATACATTAATTCACATTTATAGGGCTTTAAAATGAAGAAAAAAGTAGATGAAGCCGTTGGGTACAGAACAGCTCTCGACCTATCAGCGATCACACCAGAGTTTAAGGGTGCTATTATAAGAAGGGGAGAAATCATAGAGGATAAGCACGTTGAGCTTCTGAAGAAGCATGGGCATTACTACGTGTATGTTGAGGAAGGAAAAGATAGTGGTGTTTGGGAGGATGAGGCAGTTGTAGCACTGGGAAAAGTTGTAGTAAGTGATCACATTGAGGTTTTGCCAAGATCCGAGGGAAAAGCTTTTCTCATTGCACGAGAAGACGGTCTGGTCCTCGTCAACAGGGAAGGTCTTAAAAAGCTGAACCTCTCAGGAATCTTCGTATTGATCACCGTCAGAAACGGAGCTTTTGCCCGAGTAGGAGATGTTATTGGAGTAGTCGACATGGTTCCATTAACAATACCTACCAGTTTGTTTAATGAGTTTATTGACGAATTTAAAAAAGACTATCCATTGATAAGTTTGCATCCATCAAGGATTAAGAAGATTGGAATAGTAGTAACTGGTAATGAAATAGTTGACGGGTTAAAAGAGGACTTAGCCGGCCCAATAATAGAGAGAAAAATAAAAGAGTATGGTTGCTCGAAAGTATATTACGCGCAGAGTCGTGATGATGAAAACGAGATTGCTGATACAATTATCGAAGCTTTAAAAGTGAGCGATGCAGTGGTAGTCTCAGGTGGCATGAGTGTAGACCCAACAGATAAGACTCCCGAGGCGATAAGGAAAATAGCTGATAAAATCGTGTTCTACGGGATACCAATTAAACCTACGACTATGTCAATGCTGGCTTACCGTGAGGGCAAAGCAATATTGGGCGTCTCCAGCGGAATGATCTATTTCCCCGATTACAATGTTCTAGATGTTATATTGCCCTGGATCGTCAGCAATGTTGAACCCACGAGAGACTTCATAGCGGAACTCGGAGAAGGAGGGTTATCTTCATACTTCCTAGGAAAGTTGAATAAAAAATGAGGGAGACGCATGAAGGGAAGAACATATTTCTTACTAGGAATAGCCGCCATCTCCATTATCACCTTGTTTATAGTTTACGGATCTATATTAAACCAGCCGAGGGAAAAAATTGAGTTGATTTTCCTAACCCCTCCTGCGGTCTACCGACCGCTGGAAAAAGCTATACTTTATTTCAATGAAAACTCTGAAACATACCGGATATTAACGATTGTACAGCCGACTGGAGCATTGGTGAATAGGTTAAAACTGGATCAAAGAGGAGACGTGTTCGGATCGGCTGACTCAATGTATATGGAAAAACTGGTGGAAGAAGGATTTATTCATAGGGAAAAAATATTCTTATTATCGTATTCGATTCCTGCAATGATCGTTCCCAAGGGAAATCCTGCTGGGATTCATTCGCTCAAAGATTTAGCCGAAAAAAATGTTCCCATAGGCATAGCGAATCCTGACGTATCTCCGGCTGGTAGAATAGCTGTCGAAGTGCTTAAGCAAAACGAAATATATGAGAGAGTCAAGGATAGAATTGTCATTTTCTCGGATATAAACGAGCTTGCAAGACAAGTCTCACTCGGGCTCCTTCCTGTTGGAATTAGTTGGCACTTTATATACTATTGGAATCCTAACGAGCTGGATATTGTCTGGCTTGACAAGGATGAAATTCCGGGAATAGAGTGTCAGCTCATAGGGGTTTTAAAGACGAGCAACAATAGCGAGGTTGCGGAGCATGTCGTTAAAAGTATTCTCGAATACGCTAAAAAGAATGGTGAGTTAAGACGTTATGGATACATCACAAGTCTAGAAGACTTACAATTAATAACCCCGTACGATAATGTTGGCTGGACCCTGCCCAGCATTTGCATTCTAGGTGTAAAATATGGGTGAGTACAAGACTGCCGTAGTAATCTTGGTTGTGTTGCTGGCTCTTTATATCAACGTGATTGTGACTGTGTTTTACCTGGCATTAATATCTTCGATCACCAATAAAGAATTACTTCAGGAAGTTTTCAACTCCATATGGCTATCGCTCGTTACATCTCTCGTATCCACGACTATAGTTATAGCTTTAACATTACCGGTTTCATATTTTCTTTCGCAGAAATGGTTTCGAGGTAAACACGTGATAAGCTCGCTGTTTGCTATACCATACATTTTATCCCCCTCCGCTACTGGATTGATTTTACTAATATTTTTAGTTAAGAATCCCGTAGGGAAGCTCCTTAATGATTCATTCAATTTCATCAACGATCCCAAAGGAATAGTGCTGGCTCAAGTTTTTCTAAGTTTTCCATTAGCTCTCATATACTATACTTCCCTATTTAGAACGATTCCAGCCTCCCTACTGGAAGTATCCAGGACATTGGGCTTTGGTAGAATTGAAGGACTATACAAAATATTCATCCCCCTATTAAAACCCCAAGTAATAGCTGGAGCAATGCTAATCTTCGCTCGCGCCTTTGGGGATTTCGGCGCTTCACTAGTTCTTGGAGGAGGTATAAGGGGTCGCACGGTTACACTCCCCATCGCATTATTTCTGGTGAACCAATACGGAGATCTCGCACTCCTGGCGTATGTACTCGCCGGTTATGTGATGCTGGCTTTCGCACTCCTCATGTTTATGAACATGCTTGAAAGGTGATGAACCATCCTACTTGTGGAAAAATTAACAGTAGCACATGGTTCCAACATCATCTTGGAGGACATAACGTTTGAAATCCAAGATGGAGAAACAGGAGTGTTAATGGGTCCTAATGCTTCGGGAAAGACTACGCTCTTAAAAGCCGTTGCCGGCTTGTTAACTCCGCTTCACGGAAGAATAGTCTTAGACGGCAATATTTTATTCGAATCTAATCGCACTGATAAAAAACCTTCAGTCAGCGTTCCTCCGCACCTGAGGGGTGTCGGCTACGTTCCCTCAGACTACGCCTTGTTCGACCACTTAACTGTGAGGGAGAATATACTGCTGGCTCTGGCAAAAAAGCCGATATCTACCGCTGAAAAACTCATCAGAGTAAATAAGGTTCTGGAGACTATGAGCCTGACAGAATATGCTGATTTAAAACCCCCGGTTTTAAGCAGTGGGTTAAAACAAAAAGTAGCACTAGCCAGGGCCCTTGTCTCTGACCCCCGGCTCCTCTTACTCGATGAACCATTCTCTTCCATCGACCCTGTCAGCAGGCCTCTGCTTCACCAAGAATTGAAAAAACTACTTGAGATGTACAGGATAAAAACAATAATTGCCACACACAGTATTGAAGAAGCCTTTTGGTTTAGGGGTAAACTACTGGTCCTGGGAAGCAGAAACCTATCCTACATCTCTTCGCTGGAAGTTGATGAGATTTCAAAAAATGAATACTTAGCCCGGAGTCTGGGATTCAACATCGTTCCCGGGTTAATTCATGAAGTTAGGGGACCGGGTATGTATCAAGTAGTGTTAGGAGGTTTATCCTACCTAATCACTTCCTCTCGTACAAATGATAAATTCGGTAAAGGAGACGTTGTTAACCTAGTCTTCCCGAGCACTGGATTAACCCTAGTACCTAAATGTAGAGATGAACCAGAAGTGAACCGGCTGGAAGGATATATTATTGACTTCGTAGAGAAAATATTTCAGGTGTCGCTTATCTTAGACATCTCTGGTTCATATGTTAGGGTCGATGTGAGTCAAGATGAGTGGAAGAGATTGAATGGACATCAAGCCAGATGTGTGGGAATAGTGATTCCCAAGGAGCTATTGGTTTTGATTAGAAAAGGGGGCTCTAATGGATTCTAATTATCTCGTTGATAGATTTAATAGAAAAGTAAATAGTGTACGACTAGTAGTGACGGCTCGATGCAACTACAATTGTATTTTCTGCCACAGAGAGGGTCTATCTGGTCTTAAAAGAACCGAGATCTTGAACCCAGAGGACTATGGGTTCTTGGCTAAAGTTTCCAGAAAATTAGGCATCGTTGATTTCAAGATAACAGGCGGGGAGCCCTTAATTCGAAAAGATATCATCGAAATAATAGAGGAGATCAAAAAATCCATTGAAAATATTTCTATTACAACAAACGGATACTTTCTCGCAGATTTGGCACCAAAACTCGCAAACGCTGGTTTGGAAAGAGTTAACGTCAGCCTACACTCGCTCAACGATGAAATATATAGAAGGATCACAAGAACCCATTTTCCCGTCAGAAGAATCTTAGAGGGTATAGATTTAGCTGTGGAGAATGGTATAAGGGTAAAGCTTAATTTTCTAGCCATGAAAATAAATGTTAATGAATTCAACGATGTTCTAGATTATGCCTCGAGGAAAGGATTAGATATAAACGTAATCGAGTTGATTCCGCTGGGAACCCCTCCAAAAGTTTATATGGAACAGAAGGTTAATATAGAGTCGATCGTTGAAAAACTTAAGCAGATTTCTTCTAATGTTTCTATATCCGAGTTTCAAAGTAGACCGATATTTACTATGCCCTCCGGTATTAAAGTTACCGTGATAAAGGGTTTTGAAAATCCCTCCCTTTGTTCGAAATGCACTAGAATAAGGGTCACGCCGGAAGGGTGGATTAAAACTTGTATTTTTGTCGAAGAACCTTATGTAGATATTAGTAGAGAATTAAAAAGCAAGGATGAAAATGGATTAATAGAGAAGTTTAAGCAAGCTGTTGCACTTAGGGAGCCATATTTCAAGTTTCAAATTAGGTGAAGAATTTATGGTTCATATGGTGGACGTAACTCGTAAGTCTGATGTGTACAGGGAGGCCACTGCTACTGGGTTCATAAAATTGAGGAGGGAGACTATAGAACTAATAAGGAGTGGGAGAGTGGAGAAAGGAAATGTCATAGACGCATCGTCGATCGCATCGCTTTTAGGAGTTAAGAAAACCCCGGATCTGTTGCCATTAACTCATAACATACCAATAACAGGTGTTGAGACCAGGTTGTCCGTGGAAGATGAAGGGGTAAGGGTCTATGTTACCGTTAAAACGACAGCGAAAACTGGAGTAGAGATGGAAGCACTCATGGGCGTTGCCGTAGCGCTACTAAACATATGGGATATGGTAAAGAAGTACGAGAAGGATAGTGAAGGACAATACCCAGAGACCATGATAACCGATATTAAAGTTGTCTCGAAAATAAAAAGCGAGAAAGGTTGAGAGTGTTCATTCATGAAGGTATTAGTTCGAGCACACTCCTTATTCCAAGAAATCTTGGGCAAGGAGTTATTGGTAGAGGTTGAGGAGGGGGCAACCATTAGAGACCTCCTAATGAGACTTCTAAAAGGATTGGAGTACAGAGGGGTAACACCCATCATTCTAGTTAACCACGAGAGAGCTGGTTTAGAGCATGTTTTAAAAGACAAGGATATTGTAGATTTGGCGCCGCCTTTCTCAGGGGGTTGATATGGTCTACATTAAAACAGGAGTGTTGGAAAAAGACCGCACGATCAGCTTGGATTCTATTCTTCAAGAGTTAATTGAACACAATAATGGGAGACGTGTAGGCGGAATAGGTCTGTTCATAGGAATAGTCAAGGGCGTCGTTGATGAAAAACACGTTCTCGAACTTGAATATGAAGTCATTAAGGAGCTAGCTGATAAGAAATTACACGAAATCGCATCTCAAGTTGCTGAGAAATATGGTATCAACGGAATAATCATTTTACATAGAGTCGGCGTTTTAAAGCCTGGAGAAATAACGCTTACCATAGCTGTTTCGGGGGATACTCGGAAGAAGATACTCCCAGCTCTCACCGAAGCTCTGGAGAGAGTAAAACACGAAGTTCCAGTCTTCAAGCTTGAGCGTAGATTGGATGGAGAATACTGGATCATTGGAGACTCGACCAGGATACCTAAAAAGTAGTTTTATCCAAAAACCGCTATCTCCTTGATAAGCTCTCCTCTTCTAAACCTTTCGTAGTTAAGAGCTTCAAACTCTTTTATCATAGGCTTCTTTCCAGTCATATAATCCGCAAGAGCTTCTGCAACAGCGGGAGCCATCATAAATCCGTGTCCGCTGAAACCTGCAGCAACGTATAACCCGTTGATTTCTCTGATTGGGCCAATTATTGGATGATGATCAGGAGTCATATCGTAGTAGCCTGTCCAGTATCTTAGAACGTAGACTTCTTTTAACCATGGAAAGTACTCAGTCCAAACCTTAGAAGCTTTCTTCAAGAATTCGAGTCTATTATAGCCTGGAGAGTCGTAAGTCTCTGGAATGTCCGCTCCTAGGTAGAAATTTCCATGCAATAGTTGTAGAATGTAAGATGATGTCGCCCAATCGATAATCAATGGTTTGATCATTTTCTTGAAAGTCTCAGTAACCATCACATGTTTTGGTAAATTCTTTATGGGAAGGTCAACACCTGCCGTCTGTAATAATTCTCGAGAATCCCCGCCCGCCGCCACTAGAACTTGTTCCGACATTATTGATCCCCTATTTGTCTCAACTCCTTTAACGACGTTGTTTTCCACGATAATTCTCTGAGCTCTGGTTTGTTGTAAAATTTTCACACCATTTCTTCGTAGCTCCCTGAGCGGGTTTAAGACCGCCTCAAAGCAGTTAGCTTTTCCGGCTAAAGGATCGTGCACTGCTGCTAACACCTTATCAACTCTCATCAATGGAACCAGCTCTTTAACCTCACTCGGGTCTAAGAGTTTAGTTGGAACTCCCCGAGAGTTGTGAAAATCTACCACTTTCCTGAAAAACTCTACATCTTTCTCCCTCGTTAAAACCCATAAGTATCCATCCCGAGAATATTGAATATTGTGCTTGACGGAGATCTGGGGCCAGAGCTCTATAGCTCTCTTCATGACCTCAACGTGTTCAATGCTTGTAAAGCTTGCTCTAATCCCTGTTGCACATCTAAAGCTACCGCCGGATCCCGGGTATGATTTCTCCACTATAACTATGTCTCTAACGCCACGCTCCATCAGGCCTGCAGCGGTTAAAACGCCTGTTACACCAGCTCCAATTATTACAACATCAGCCTTCACGTGGATCACCCAGGAAAGTTTTCAACTTTATAGGATGGATTGGAGGACGGTTGCTGGGGAAGAACACTTCCTCAAAAGATTTCCCAGTTTTCTGCATTACTATTCTAGCTACCATTAGCAGACAAGTTGAGCCCTGACAAGGTCCCATCCCTATTCGCAGTCTTCTCTTCAACAATTCTATATTATCGTTTCCTTCCTCGATCGCTTGAAGGATTTGTTGAAGACTAACGTTTTCGCATCTGCATACTATTATCTTCGAAGGATCGGGCTCAGACATCTATTCTCCCCCAACCTTGATGGCTCTAACATCAAACCATAAGTCTTTGTCAACTTCAACAGTAACAACCCATGTTCTATCGTACTCCCATGCCTTCGTGATAATGCCCTCGCCAACGATAACTCCCTCTCTATTCAGCAATTTGACTCTAGCTCCTTTAACAGGCTTCGGAAGCATTTCATATGGCATCGTGATATATGCTTTATCTTCTTTACTTAAGTCTACGACGAAGATAGCGAGTCCAGGGCATTTTGCGACGCAAACTCCACACCCAATACACTTGTTTTCATCGAGTTTTGGTATCTCGTACACCTTCTCCATAGATATCGCATGAAAAGGGCACGCAGATACGCATATATTACATGGTATTTGCTCCGGACACTCAATAATAGCCACTGGACCTTTCCTTAATCTTTCGCTTGTTGGAATTAGTCCGTATTTTTTCAATTCATCCAGAGATATAACACCTGTTTTCTTGAAATCCATATCTATCTCCTCCTGAGTTCCTCCATTTCCGCCTCGCTAACCGTTGCCTTGAGTTTAGCCTCCCTGGACCGCTTTACAACTGGGGACATTCTGTACTCATTCCATAAGTAGTTTACTATTTTTTCCCTTCTATCCAATACGTCACTGAACCCTTCTCTCTCAAGGATCGTGTAAGCTGCTATTTCGCCCTCTATAAAGGCAGTCGTGGCCTCTTCAATACCCGATAAATCTCCTGCAACAAACACATTCCTTATGCTTGTTTCCATGTACTTTGTCCTCAAGGGAATCAACCCTCCAGCCTCGGGAATATATTTCATCACTGCTCCCATTTGACTTAAAAGTGAGTAATTAGGTTGAAGTCCAACGGCTAAGAGGACAAGATCTACGTTAAATTCTTTTTCAGTGCCTTTTACTGGTTGAAACCTTTCATCTACCTCGCTTATTACGGCCTTTTCCACGGTATCTTTGCCTATTGCCCTTGTGATGGTGTGTCCAGTATAGATGGGGATTCCATGTCTTCTGACCTTAGCAGCATGAACAAACCAACCTCCAATCTCTTTCATTACTTCCGCTATACCATGGACTCTGACCCCTGCCTGAAGTAGTTGATAGGCTACTATTAGACCAACGTTTCCGCTTCCTATGACAAGGGCGTCTCGACCTGGTCTTACCCCATATTCGTTCATTAGTGTTTGAGCCCCTCCAGCTCCCATGATGCCTGGAAGATCGTTGTTCTCAAACAATAGGTTTCTCTCGGTAGCCCCTGAAGCTACTATAACGTACTTAGGTTTCACAAGTAGATTGTAGTGTTTCTCGCCAATTTTCTCTGCCCCAAAATATCCTTCCCCAAAGAATCCGTAGACGAAAGTTCTTACCGAAATCTCCACATTACTCATCTCCCTAAGGTTTGTAACCAGTCTCTCTGCGATTCTAAAACCTCTAATGCCTCCATAATAAGTAGTGTCTCCGAAGAACTTGTGAGTTTGCTTTATCAATTGCCCACCCGCTTTGAAATGATCTGTGACAACCAACACACTCATACCGTGTGATCCCAATATCTCAGCCGCTTTGAGTCCTGCTGGGCCGGCGCCGATAATTAAAACGTCAACGTCTCTTTCCTCCTCATAAACATCATTACCTACGGATTCAGGCGGCTTATCTGGGACTCCATCTTGAAACTCAACGTTAATACCATCTCTAACCGGTTCTATGCATATTCTCGTGTTGGGAAGACCATTTAGTTTCGACAGACAGCTGGAACACTTCCCTATCATGCAGAAGGCTCCTCTGGGATTTCCTCCTACAGGGGCTTTTGCAAAAACCCTAATCCCTGCAGCATAGAGTCCCGCTAAAATGCTTTCCCCTTCATATGCTTCAATAACTTTATTGTTGTATGTGAAATGGATTCTCCTTCCCCGCTTGAAATCTATTATGGGATGTTCAACGATTCTGTAGTCTTCCATGGATACCCCTCTATTCCTCGTTTTTAGACTCTCCGTATGGATAAATAAACTATATTTAAGTATATAATTGATATCTTTATAACAAGGTTATAAAGCGTTGTTGGGATGGAGATGGAGACCTACATAACTTTATCTCAAGGTGCAGGAGGCTTAGAATCTATAGAGTTCATTGAAAAAATAGTGGTTAGAAAAGTTCCAGATATTCTTCGTAAAACACTTGGTGGACATGGACTGGATATATTGGACGATGGCTCCTTCATTAAAGTCGGAGAAATCTACGTGGTTTTTTCTAGCGACTCGTACACCGTGAAACCCTTGTTTTACCCGGGAGGAAATATCGGGGAGCTGGCGGCATCAGGCGTATTGAATGATCTAGTGATGATGGGTAGCAGACCGGTAGCCTTCATGGACAACATTATCGTTGAGGAGGGTTTTCCGATAAAGGACTTGGAAATAATCATTGAATCCATGGTAAAAATCCTTAGAGAAAACAATGTTGCGTTGATCGGGGGAGATTTCAAAGTAATGCCGAGGGGAACGCTCGACAAACTGGTGATATCTGGCTACGGAGTAGGGGTTACTCAAGAGCCCCCCATCGTAGATGATGTAAGAATTGGGGATGTCATCATAGTAACCAACAATATAGCAGAGCACGGTGCCGCGATTTTGGCGGCACAGCTAGGGATGGATAATGAAAATTACACTTTGAGAAGCGATTCAAAACCCCTTGTCAAAACGGTGCTTCCCGTAATTGAGAAATACCGTGGTTATGTTCATGCTGCAAGGGATCCAACAAGGGGAGGTCTTTCATCAATATTAAATGAATGGATAAAGGGTAAGCCTTTCTCAATAATAATAGATGAATCCAAGCTTCCATTGAGAGACGAAGTTAAAACATTCCTTGAGATGCTGGGGATTGACCCATTGACTGTCGCATCCGAGGGGGTCGCTGTACTTAGCGTGAGCAAGGATGTAAGCAATGAAGTATTGGAGATGCTGAGGGCAAATGGGGAGAATCCTTCAATAATAGGGGAGGTTGCTCCACCTGAGAGTGAGGCGCTCAATGGTAGAGTAATAGGTGTCACAGAGATTGGTGGAAAAAGGATCATTAAAGGTGACGCACTAAACCTTCCCAGAATCTGCTGAGGTGTCAATCATGTGCCTTGGAGTTCCAGGAGAAGTCGTTCAAGTCAGCGATACCTCTACACCTCCAACCGCGAAAGTTAGAGTTGGAGGGGTTGTAAAAGAAGTATTAATCGCAACCGACGAGAGTATCTCGCCCGGGGATTATGTTATCGTACATGCTGGAGTAATTATTAGTAAAATCAACAGGGAAGAATACTATGAACTAGTCAAACTAATTGAATCTATTTCTGGTCTGGGCGGCGAACTAGAGTTGTGAGGGAATGAGTTGATAGCTACAAGATTACTCGTCGTCGGTGTTGTACAGGGAGTCGGGTTTAGACCATTCGTTGATAGAGTTGTGAGAGGGCTGGGGCTAAACGGTTATGTTAAAAACATAGGAGGATCTGAGGTTGAGATATTCTTAGAGGGCGATGAGTTGTTAATATACGAGTTTATTGCTGCCCTCATTAATGAGAGGCCGCCGCCTGCAGAAATAGAGGAGTTATTTATAGAATTTACTGAGCCCCTGGGGTTTACCGGCTTTCGCATAGAAAAAAGCGGATCTGATAAGGCGTTGGGTTCGATGATTCCGCCGGATTTTGCAATGTGTCAGGACTGCTTAGCTGAGATTTTAGATCCGTCAAACCCTAGATACATGTATCCTTTCAACTCGTGCGCATGGTGCGGGCCTAGATTCTCCATGATGTATAAGGTTCCATATGATCGTGAAAACACAAGTATGAGCAAATTCCCATTATGCGATCGATGTCTTAAGGAGTACAGGGACCCGGAAAATGTAAGAAGATATCATGCTCAGGGAATCAGCTGTCCCATGGATGGTCCCAAAGTATTTCTGATGGATAGAGATTTTCGAACCATTGAGACAAAAGACCCAATATCTGAGGCCGCCAAATTGATTGACGAGGGATGGATTGTTGCTATCAAAGGCATCGGAGGTTATCACATAGCGGCTTCAGCCTCCAATGATGACGTGGTTTTAAAGCTGAGAAAAAGGAAGAACAGGCCATACAAACCATTCGCTATAATGGGTCTCGATACATCCGTTTTAAAACTCTTAGTGAAAATTACGAAAGAAGACGAGTCCTTGCTGAATTCCCCACAAGCACCCATTCTCATCCTTCCTAAGAAGGATGAAACACCTGTCTCAAGATATGTGTCGCCTGGTTTAAGCCACGAGGGCGTTTTCCGTGCTTACACACCCCTTCACTACTTACTTCTAATGAATACTAAGGATAAATTTGCAATAATGACCAGCGGCAACTCCTCTGGTTCTCCAATGTGTATCTCAGATGAGTGTGCAAAGAACAAGCTTAAACCTATAGTTGACTTTTATCTGGTCCACAATAGAGAGATCGTTAACCGCGTCGACGATAGCGTTCTCAGAAAGACTGGCGAACACTATTTATTTCTAAGGAGGAGCAGAGGATATGCTCCAAAATGGATCAGAATAGGGAGAAGTTTTGAAAGCAAAATTCTAGCCTTTGGAGGAGATCTATCGAACACCTTCGCAATAGGGTTTGATGATAAAGTAGTTATCTCACAGTATATTGGGGATCTCGATTCTCCAGATAATCTCGCAGAATTAAGTGAATACATTGGCTTCTTCCTAGATGCTTACGGTTTAGGCTATAGAAATCTCAGAGTTGTTGTGGATAAACACAAAGGCTATTTCTCGCGCAGAATCGGGGTGGAATTCGCTCAAAGACACGGGTGCGAATGGGTTGAAGTACAGCACCACTATGCCCATCTCCTTGGGGCCGCATTTGATAATGGTTTGGAAGGTCGGATAGCTGGAGTAGCGTTGGATGGATTAGGGTGGGGGGATGACGAGTCTATCTGGGGTGGAGAGGTAATAGTGTTCGATACTTTCAAGGGGGGATACGAAAGAGTAGGGACTATAAACTGGGTGCCTATAACGAGTGATGTAGATGCGAGAAAAACTCGAAGATTAATCACACTATACTTCACGAGAAGAGGTTGGTCTTTCGAAGAAATCCTAAGGCTCTTGAATCTCAAAAGTAGGGAAGAACTTATCGAACATAGAATGATACATGAATCAGTAACTAAAGGTAAATTCGTAAAAGCCACTAGTACTGGAAGAATTCTAGATCTCGTCTCAAACATTCTCGGTATAGCTGAGGAGAGAACGTATGATGGTGAGCCAGCAATAAAACTAGAGTCTGTTGCTCACCTTAGCAGAGAGCCGCCTATACTTTTAGAGCCTGGTCGCATTACACAAACGAGCGAACTGTATGTTTTCGACTATGATAATCTTGTTGACACCATAATTGAAGCCAAGGACTCGTTGAATAAGTCCATTCTCGCCAAAAGTTTCCTCTACTCATATGGATATTACGTGGGCGAGCTCGTCTTAATGTCAGCAGTCAAACGGGGCGTTGACGTTATAGTGGCTAGTGGCGGTGCTATCGTCAATGATTACATATATCAAGGCCTGAAAGATCGCCTAGCTCTCGAGGGTTTAACTGTTCATATACCGCGTAGAATCCCTCCAGGAGACGGAGGATTGTCTTTCGGACAAGTCATTGCTGCCATGCTCTCTCAACAATATTAGGATTTCCTAACGCAGTATTTTTTAACGTTAACTCTGGATTTATTTCAATCAAGAAGCAGGTGGTTCAACTGTCTAAGACCCAGCAAGCTTGCCAGGGGCGTTGCAAAGTCATCAGATACTCGCCATGGTTAGTTCACTTCAACACTGGAGCATGCAACGGATGTGACATAGAGGTATTAGCCTCAATAACACCTCTCTACGACCCCGAGAGATTTGGGGTTAAATTAGCCCCCAGTATAAGACATGGAGATATTCTAGTGGTCACCGGAGCAGTAACGAAGAAGTCGGGAGAAAGATTGAAAAGACTTTATGACCAGATGCCGAGTCCCAAGTTCGTCGTAGCCGTCGGTGCCTGCGCTGTCGATGGAGGAGTTTTCTATAAGTCCTATAGCGTGGAGGGAGGAGCGGACAAGGCTGTCCCCGTGTCTATGTACATCCCTGGATGCCCCCCAAGACCCGAGGCTATCTTAGATGGAATAGTTAAACTTTTAAAGAAGCTTGAGGCCGAGGTCGAGAATAAATGAATGCTCCCGGAGACCTCCATTTTATTTCTGAATATATTTTGGAAACGCAGATTGTGAAACCAGATCGGAAGGTTTATGTTTTCAAGCGTGAAGATTTGAGAAGAATATTTGAGAAACTCATCGAAAATCTGGGCCCCTCATCTTTCTACATCTCAACCATTATCGGAACAGATTTGAAGGATGAAGGAAAAATAAGGTTGGATTACTACGTTGTCTTTTTACCGAAGGAAGAAACTATAGTTTTTAGAACTTTTCTCCCAAGAGATGATCCCACGATAGACTCGCTCATAGATATGTTTCCTGGTGCGCTCTCGGGAGAATGCGAGACTTATGATCTTTTAGGGGTTGTTTTCAAAGGAAACTCTTTTTTGAGAAGAGGATTCTTTGTGCCCCATGAGATAGTTGAGGCGGATAAATACCCATTGAGAAAAGATAGCGGTGTATGAGCATGGGAGTGACCAAGGTAGTAGAAATTCCCTTGGCGCTTGAGTTGCCAGTCGGGCCCCAGCACCCAGCTCTTCACGAACCAGTTTTACTCAAAGCTTACGCCGACGGCGAGGAAATCGTTAAGGTTGAAATTAACACTGGTTATAATCACAGAGGGATAGAGAAACTTTGCGAAAAGAATTCGTTTTACCGCGACATCTTTATTGTTGCCAGAGTTTGCGGGATATGTAATCTCGTCCATGCGGATTGCTATGTAAGGGCGCTGGAGAGCATCCTTGGTATGGAAATCAGTAATAGAGCGAAGTATCTAAGGGTTCTTGCCATGGAGCTTGAGCGTTTACATAGTCACATGTTAATCAACGCCGTTATGGCTGAGAACATTGGATTCGACAACCTGTTCATGAATATTATGCTGGACCGTGAAAGAATCATGAAGGCAAAAGAAATCCTTACCGGAAATAGAGTGTTATCCGATTACGTTATGGTTGGAGGAGTCAGGAGAGACATAGATGAGGTTAAAAAGGAGAAGATTAAAGAGATCTTAGCTAAAACCGAGGAAAGGTTGAGATTCTACAAGCGCGTTTTCGAAGAGGACTCTAGCATTCTAAAGAGACTAATAGATGTTGGCAAAGTCTCGAGAGAAGAGGTCTTAAAACACTCCATCGTCGGACCCGTCGCACGGGCTTCTGGCGTCAAAATAGATTCACGTGCTAGCGATAAATACGATGCCTATAGCGAGATACCTTTCAACGTAATAACGAGGACCGAGGGAGACTCATGGGCGAGAATGATGGTTCGATGGGATGAGGCATTAGAATCCATCAATATAGCTAGGTATGTGTTGGATAATCTTCCCAGCGACGCTAACCCTGTTCCGGATGAGAAAAAGCTTCCGAGAAAATTCCCGTTTGGTGAAGCTTATACTAGAGTAGAGGCTCAGCGAGGCGAGCTAACCTATTACGTGATGAGCGATGGTAAATCTCCTAATCCATACAGGGTAAAAATCAGAACTCCAAGCTTCAACAACATTATAAACACGGGCTTTATGTACGTGGGCTATTCAATAGCAGATTTACCCGTTATTTTGACTTCTCTAGATCCTTGCATATCGTGTATGGAGAGAGCTGTAATTATCGATCTCGAGAAGAATGCTTTATACAAAATCCCCATTAAAGATCTGTCAAGGGGATTTAGATGAGAAGGCCCAAGCTTTTAAAGCTCACACTCACCAACGTGCTATCTAAACCAGCAACAATCCAATATCCATATGAACCCACTGTTATAGAGCCGGATTTTAGAGGGAGACATTATGCCGATTTGTCCAAGTGTACAGGATGCTCCCTGTGTAGCATTGAATGCCCAGCAGATACAATCAAAATGACACCCATACCCCCGGAGTATGAGCCTCCAAAAACGAACCCCAGGAAGATATATCCTGTAATTTTCTACGGAAGGTGTGTTTTCTGTTACCGATGCATCACAGTGTGCCCCTTCAATGCTTATGTAGTGAGTAATGAATACAGGCTTTCAGATGCCGCTAAACAAGACTCTTCTATGCTCTCCTTATCCACGTTAAGTAAGAAGGGGTGATGATATGGATCTAGTTCAAACCACTATCTTAATTTTCTTACCACTCTTCTTAACGTCTATCGTTTTATACTTGATAAGGGCGGTCAAAGGCCCCACTATTGGAGACCAAATATTGGCTATAGATTCATTGACTTATGACTTAGCAGCCCTGCTTGTTATACTCGGGTTGTTCTTCAGGGAACCAATACTAATCGTAACCGCAATTCCATTAGCATTATGGATCTACTCGCTTGACATTTACATAGCAAAATACCTTGAAAAGAGGGAGATGGGTGAATAGCCATGCTAAAGGATATTATCATCTATTTAGGCTTAGCCTTAATAGGTTTAGGAGGATTAAGCGACCTAATAGCTTCAATAGGCATGCATCGATTTAAAAACTTCTATCTACGCCTCCATGCCACTACAGTCGGCACGATATGGGGAGCGGTGTTTCCCATTATCGGGGCCTCGCTAATCGCGTTTGTGTACGATGAATTGGGTTCTTACAGATATTTAATGGGCGGAGCGGGCCTAGTTACCTCATTAATCATTTTGCTACTTGCACCCGCCGGATCCCATGCGTTAGCTCGTGCAGTGCATAGATCTAGGATAGTTAAAGTGTCTCCATGTATTCACGATGAGTTAGACCCGGAATTGTGTGGTGATAAGATTTGATCTCGGCTGAAACCCTTATTTACTTGTTTATGGCGCTTGCTGGAATAGGTTCAACTGTATCCGTTTACTACGCTGTAATCGAAAAGGATCTGATTAAAGCTGTAATCTATAGCGCAATTCAAAGTACTTTTTATGCGCTTCTTTACTTCTTACTGATGGCGCCTGATATAGTCCTCGTTTATCTTCCGGTCGCAGTGGGTCTTATACCCGGAGTGCTAATCCTCTTAATAAGTAAAACTGAGAGGGTGGAGCAAGATGAGGAGTCTGTTTAAGATCTTACTCATCATATTCGTAGTTCTCGGTTTCAGTCTTTTACTTACACTAGCATCTGAGTACTTTATTCCCGGAATGGAGGTCAGGCCTCTGGCAATTTTCTATCTATCAACAACGTTGAATCCGTGGATGCAAAATCTCACAGCAAATTCACCTGAAGCTGTAACAGCAATCGTATGGGATTACAGAGGATTGGACACGCTTTTCGAGACCGCGGTGTTCTATCTAGCGTTAATAGCGGGGATTTCTCTAGCTCGCGGAATATCATTGAAAGCCAACCCGGGAAAAGAGGGAGGATTATCCGTTATTGTTAAATCCGTGACAAAGATAACAGCGCCTATGATAATTGCTGTTGGAGCATCCATCGGTCTTCACGGCCACCTAACCCCTGGGGGAGGCTTCCAAGGTGGAGCAACGATAGCTGTCATTCCACTACTCATCATCATTGTCTTCTCTATCTATTACCTATTGAACAGGAGAGTCACGAAAGAAAACATGCTTATGCTTAGAAGCATAGGCTTGGTTGGGATTGGTGTAACCGCATTAGCCGCATTTCTAACTGGGTTAGTATTAGGTGAATCTGCCTATGTATTTCAAAACATGGCTAAGCCTACCTCGCCTGTCACGTTTCCTGCTACGTTAAATGGTTTCCTTATCAGCGGATCGCTTTGGTTTTTCAACTTTTTTGAAATGATCGCGGTGGCGGCTGGATTCACTATCGCATTCTTGTTATTGACTTATCCCTCTAGAAGCGAGGGCGAGGAAAAATGATTAACCCGGAGTTTCTAAATACTTACTTGCTCTCAATAGTTATATTCTCGCTTTTACTGAACACTGCATTAGCATTATATGGCATATTCTATAAACCACACTACATTAAAAAAGTGATCTGCTTAACAATATTGTCCGACACAGCCAACACTTTCGCAATATACATTGGATACCGCCGCTGGCTGAATGACGGGACAATTAATCCGAGACCCCCAGTCTTACCAACCACAGAAGTGTCGCCTGGAGTCCTATCCCAATTCCTAGCCAGGGCTGTTGACCCCCTCCCCCAAGCCTTAGTACTAACCGCGGTTGTCATAGGGCTTGCCGTGACGGTTTTCCTCATATTTCTGGGTCATCAGCTCTACCTGCATTATGGAACACTCGACATGAGAAGGATTAGGAAGTTAAAGGGGTGAAGTGTGATGAAGATTCTCAATACACTTTTAATCGCTCTCTTATGCTTCACAATATACATTTTATTCTCCGGAAGCATTTCAACATACGACATTGTCACTGGGGCTGGGGTAGGAGTTATAACAGGATATCTGTTTTCAAATATAACTATTAAAAATCCGAGGAAAACGTTAAACCCCAAACGATGGATTTTTACAGTATTTTACGCAATACGTTACCTTATCGTAGATGAGACAAGGGCGCACATAGACGTTATTAAACGTATTCTACACCCAAGAACGCCTGTTAACCCTGCGATTGTCAAGGTTCCATTTGAGGTTTCAACAGAATACGCTATAACAGGGATAGCAAACTCGATCACGAATACTCCAGGTACAGTTGTTGTAGATGTGAATCTCGAGGAAAAGGTCTTCTATGTTCACTGGATTGATGCAAAAAGCATCGAGCCTCACAAAGCTAGACAAATGATCTCATCCGTGTTTGAGAAATATGCAAAAATAATTTTCGAATAAGGGTGAGAAAATGATGGATGCGCTTGCATTCAACTTGACTGGTCTACTCGTCCCAGTTCTCGCTGTGATAGCGTTCGCCACACCCCTCCTAGACAAATTAACGAAGAATAAAAGCATCATTGGACTTCTAAGCGTGGTGGCCGGAGCTTGGGCATCTTTCAGTAGCTCGGTGATATACTACTGGGTAGTTAAAAACCAGAGGCCGATAGTATACGGCTTTGGTGGCTGGCCTCCACACTTTGGAATAAGCTATGCAGTCGATGGTTTGAACGGGATAATCGGTTTAATGACTTCGTGGGTTTTCTTAGCAATAGCGTTGTACTCACTATGGTATAGTAAACATCTCGATGAACCAGTATGGTATCACGTACTATTAATAGGCTTGCTCGCAGGCATGCTGGGATGTCTCTACACCGGCGATGCTTTCAACTTATTCGTTATGCTCGAAGTGCTTGGGATATCGGCTTACGGGCTAGTAGCATATCATAAGGAGAGGGCAGAGGCCGTTGAAGCGTCGGCAAAGTACGCTTTAATTGGGGCTGTGGCTACAACAATATACTTCACAGCTCTCATCGTCATTTACGCAACATACGGTTCCCTAAACATGGGTGTTCTATCATGTCTATCGAGAGCTCCGTCTTGCACCCCAGTATTGCCTGTTACAGGGAACGTGGAGGTATACAAGATCGCGGCATTAATAGCCGTTTCAATGTCCCTCTGGGTATTCACCTATAAGGCCGCCCTCTTCCCCAACCACTTCTGGCTTCCAGACGCGCATCCTGAAGCCCCAACTCCCGTTTCAGCAGCCCTATCAGGATTAGTAGTGAATATTGGAGTCTACGCTACTATAAGATTCTTGTACACAATATTCGGCGAGGGAAGCCTGCTTGGCGAATATAGGAATTTGGTTCTAATAGCCCTGTTCGTCCTGGGAGTCGTAGGTGCCCTCATTGGAGCATTAATGATGATGATTCAAAAGGATATCAAAAGGCTGCTGGCATACAGTACCATAAGCCACATGGGCCTTATTTTTATGGTGATAGCCACTCCAGCTTTCTCAAATAATTCAAGAGTAGTCGAGCTGAGCATCGCAGCAGTGGTATTGCATATAATATCTCATGGGGTTTCAAAAGCCCTTCTCTTCATGACTAGCGGAATCTTTATAGATTCAGCCGGGACTAGAAACATGGACGATATGAGGGGTGTTGGCAGAAAACATCCATTGGCATCAACTGCCTTCACAATAGGATTCCTAAATCTGATAGGACTGGTGCCCTTCATTGGTTTCTTCTCGAAATTGCTGATGTATCAAGCATATTCTGAAGCGGGCTGGGCGTTAGGGAACATCATTTTAATCGGTGTTTCAGCCCTTTCAATCCCCGGATACCTGAAGGCTCTTTACTCAGTGATCTTCGCTACTGGTAATCAAAGAGAAGGAGATGTTTCTACTAGAAGGGTTGAACTGTTAATGCTAATCTTATCCGCGTCCCTAGTTATATTGGGAGCGGCCGTGGTTTTATTATTGGGATTAGTATCCGAACCTAGACTAATGTCTATTTCAAGGGAAGGGGTCGTTAATTATATCCATGAAACTTTTCATGCGATCTTAAAGCTGGGAGGTGTAAATCCATGAACCATCCATACAGCCTCTATGATCCCTTAATAACAACAATCATGGTCTTCGCTTCGATGGGAATAGCTTTTACAATACTCTATGTTTTTTACAACTCGTTGAAGTCTAAGTCGGTAAGGGAGACGCATATATACTTGTCAGGCGAGCCTGAAGAAGTGGTTAAAGAGGTCTCTCCCAGCATAGGACACTTGTATTGGGGGTTCATTAGAAAGTTTGCAAAGAACACATACAGCATTATTTTGAATAGAATTCAGACGGGGAGTCTGCATGACTGGTTCGACTTTATCTCATCATGGCTTGGATTGTTATTCTTACTCGCAATATTGATGATTATATTATACGTGACGGGGGTGCAAGTATAATGAACCTTCTAAGCCTATTGTTCAGCATATTGGTGTTCCCAGGGATATTATTTGCCCTAGCACTATCGTTCTTTACACAGTACTATATTAGAAAAATAAGTGCAAGAATGCAGAGAAGAATGGGTCCTAAGTACGTGGGGCCTGTTGGGATCCTTCAGCCTGTCTACGATTTCATCAAATTACTGAGAGTCAAGGAGATCGTGAAAACGAGGTATAGCATGGTGAGAGCTGCAGAGATCTCCTTGCTTCTCGGAATATCGTCTCTCGTAGCATCCTTACTGCTATTACCGTTAAATATTTTCGGGCTCGGAAGCCCATACGATTTCTTAATATTCTTCTATATGGCAAGCATTTGGCCCATAATAATGATCATCATAGCTGCCCTCTCCATGCCGGGACCTTACACAAGCATCGGTGTGTCGAGGCTCCTATCTATCTTAACTGTTAGCGAGCCCGCATTTTTCACTAGTCTATTAATCCCCACCTTCCTAGCCTCATGGGAAACAGATACGCCTCTAATGATGACTGTTGTATCCATGAGAGTTTTCCAGTTATGGACTAATCCGCTTACGCTACCAATAATGATTCTCGTATTAATTTCAGTGATAACGGCAACCCAGGCCAAACTGATGATGCCTCCCTTCAACATACCTGAAGCAGAGCAAGAGCTTATAGCAGGTTTCGAGACAGAGTTTTCAGGGCCCCTGCTAGCATTATCATCACTCCTTCACGATCTGGATAGCGCGGTCTCCGGCTTAGCGATAGTGTACCTGATCCTGGGCGGACCTGCACCCTTCTCACACTCGAGCATTGAAGGAATTGTGATGTTAATTGTCAAATATCTCGCTGTAATAACAATAGCAACATATGTGAAAAACGTTTTCGGGAGATTTAGGATCGAGCAAGCATTAGTTTCCATATTAAAATACGGATTAGCACCGTCCATAGTTGCAGGCATATTAGCAACATTACATATTATACTGTAATCATCCCATTTTTTCCAGTAATAAATCCCAAAATCCTTTATCCGTGATCTCCCCTATAACTATCGCTCTCAACCTGCTCGAATTATCGAGAATCAGAGTATGTGGAACCGCTCCTGCGTATTGCTCCGGTATCCCCTGTTGAACCTCTTCGGATGCTATTTCAACAAACCAGTTTAAACTTGAGTTGCTACCACCCGTAATCCATATCACTCTGTAAATCCCTGAGTAATTCTCGCTGAAAAATGCATCCATCGCCTTACAGTGAGGACACGTCAGTGAACCAAACATTATTATTCTTATACTACTAATATCGTATGTCGTATTGATCTCTTCAATCACTCTTTGAAGCTTGTCTGTACTATTAATACTCTGAACATATCTTCCCGACAAGAAAACTCCGATCTGGTTTTCCCCGACCTGGGGTATTTGATAAGAAACCTCGTTTGATCCCATGCGTGTTAATAAGAAGTAAGCTACTGAGCCTATTATAACAAATATCCCTATCACTATTAAGGTAATGACGAAACCGGGTGTTCCCTTTCTCTTAGATGATTTCTTGTTACCGATCCTCTTAGCCAAATAAACCCCCTTAAGTTTTTAAAAGTAAAAATAAGCAATATAAATACTTCATGTCATTTACATGTTCATGGTAGGAATCGATGCTGGTAGAGGATAATCTCCCTTCGCTCATTGTTTGGGTAGCTACATCAGCACTGTTGGATTCCATTGACCCCTGCTTCTATGCTCTCTACGTGAGTATAATGCTATCTACTTCGCTAACGGATTTAAGAAGGATTTTGAAAAATGCTGGCTTCTTTCTCACAAGCGTTTATTTCGGATACCTTCTTTTAGGGCTACTATTGAGATCGCTTACCTCGCTCATTCTAGTTGAAAGATGGCATATGGGACTTATCCTGATCGCGTATGGAGGTGCAATGATAGGATACACTATTTTGTTTTCAAAGAAAGTTCTTAGCGAAGAAGTGTGTAGGGATGATAGGCTTGAGTGTAGATTGGTAAGAACACTTAAAATAACTCGCTCCCTCACTGGACCTTATTTGATCCTGTTGGGTTTACTAGCGTCCCTTACGATCCTCCCGTGTAGCGCTGGTTTATACGTTGTTTACGTCATCCTGACTACTAGGTATGAAATATCCTTGTGGCTTCCCCTAACAGCCTTCTACGTCTTAGTTTTCATATCTCCTTTAGTGGCTTTAACATTTGGAATAGTAGGAGTCACAAGAATTAAAATCGTCTTCTCAACTCTACTTCGACATGAAAAGATTTTCAAAATTATTGGCGGGTTGTTAGCAATCATAGTGGGATTGTATTTGAGTTTAACAAGTTAATCTAAAATAGTCAGCCGATATATAAGGGACGTTCGCTACCTAATTGTTTCTCAACAGACTCCATAATGGTTTTCAATATATTGTCAAGTCTCACCCCTCCAGGTATTCCAGCGACTTTCGCATGTCCTCCTCCGCCGTATATCGCTGCAATCTGAGACACATCGATATAATCGCTTCTAAGACTAACCCCTCGCGGATATCTCACTACATAGACGTGTGCAAAGAAATTCCTGCTTCTAACAACTTCGATTAACTCTCCGGGATGAACCCTAGGATCCACGTCTGGAAAGACGATTATTTTTACGTTGTTCTTTTCAACTATTTCCATTCTACCAATGGCTTCTCGAATCAAGTTTTCATATACATTTTTGACTTCATTTACATAGTATTCTAAGAGCCACCTGGGCTCTAGCTCTCCCCTTATTAAATCGTACAAAACCTTATATCTAATATCCCACCCATCCCACTTCAAGACCCTACGATAAATTCGCGTAATCTCATACTTGTTCTCGAAAAAATCATCATCATATGCAAGACTCACTAGTTTTCTAAAGTATTCATTACTACTTACTCCAAGATAGTTAGCTACGAGTTCGGAGGCTACAAGCATAGGCTCGTTTAAGAAAAACAATACGTCATCGTATTCATTAAAGAGTTTTAACATCTCGTCTGCCCATTGATGATGATCAAACCAATATAATCGAACCCCACGTCTCCGAGCCTTTTCCAGAGTCAAACCTACATCGTCTTTCTGTAAACTAGGAGGATTTAGATCTGCTATCCAGATTTCGCTAAAACCTTGATCGATGAGTTCTCCAATGTATTTGATAACACTATTTACAGAGGAGAGCACATTCTTTTCCGGATTCAATACCCTGCTTAAGATCACAGCTGACGCTATCCCGTCCAAATCCCAGTGTGTTATAATCCCTCTCCTTTTACCACTCCTCAAACGGCTAACACCTTATAGACAAAACTATTTAAAACATTAAAATATTCTTGAAGAAATCAATATAAATGTTTTGTCACGATATACCCTCGTTATGAAGGGTTGGGAGGAAGAGATGGTTTTACTTCAATTTCAACCGCTTTATTATGAATGATTACTTCGCCCTTTGTCAAGAGGGCAACTAGTGGTTGTTTACCGACACGAGATAGCTTTACTCTTGCTGGAAACGGCGAAATACCCTTTGGTTTGACGATGATTTCTTTGCTCCCACAATAGTATCCATCATCACAAGGAAGAACAGCCAGCTCTAAGGAGAGAGTCTTCTCCAAGTTGTTCTCTACTTCAATGATCGCTTCAAACTCTTCATCCTTAAATATCTCCTGCGGAACAAGTATCTGCCTGATTCTTACTTGGGAAAATCTGCTAGTAATTATCCGTGAGGCCTCGCTCAGCCAACTCTCAATGACTTTTGGAAGCCAGAACTCAGCCCACCAATAATCACTGTCTAATGCGTGCCACAAAGCCCACCTAGCAAGGTTACTGGATTCATCTCTTCCACGTATTGCATCCTCATACGATTTAATTCTTAAGTAGATTTCTTTTACCTTAACCCAATAGGATTCTTGATCCTTAATCTGCCCTCTCCATTTCCTATAAGTGCATAACCAAGTCGTCGAGGGGATTTTGGTCAGAATACGCCTAACAGGAACGTTTTCATATACGTCGCGAAGGGAGGTCATTCTCAAAACTCCCAGGTCGTATAATGACTCCAGGTAGATTAGCAATTTATCAAAAAAGTGCGCAGTGAACGGCGGGTTTTTGGCGAAGATCATCCAGTTTTCACCGTCAAGAGCCAGCGTTAGGACTCTAGGTTTTTCGGTAAGTATTTTTCTGGAAATTATGAGTGAAGTTTCATACGCGTTCCTCCATGCATGTATTGCGCTTTCAAATTCGTTTTTGAACCCGATGAGATCACTTAATTCTTGATCCCTGAAGAACACTGTAATGTGTTTACCAGAGGAAGAATTTAATACTAAATAAGGCTCATACTTAGAGTTCTTCTCGCCCTCTGCGGGTAGTAAGTGACATTTGTCGTCGAGTATAGTATATTCTACTCCTGCATCGTAATATATGTCAACTAAATCCATTGAAAAAGACATTTCAGGTGTCCAAACACCCAGCGGTTGATAACCCTCCATTACCCTACGTGTTATCTCCATTCCGTATTTGAGCTCCTCACTGATGATTTCAGGGGCGTTAAATACGCTCGAAACATACCCCGCTATAGTGTGGGCATATATACTGGATAAGACGTCTATTTGCGCGCTTTTAAGAGCTGCTTTATATCTATTGAGGGTTTCACGAATTAGCTGGGCTCTTTCATCATCCTTATTAATTTTTTCCCCTGAGAGAAAGACAACACCTTCTTCAATTGCTTGATACCATTGATACAGTAAACTTGGACTTAAATTATAAGTTGCCCTGTAATCCGTATGTTTTACTAGCATTTCTGTGTGGTAATGATACGGTCCTCTTCCATATGGTTTCAATTGCTCCCCGTAAACATGAATGAATGCCCAAGGAGAGTGGTAAACTTTGTCGGGTAGATAATTGGGTGCTTGGTGATTGTGCCAAACAAATGACAAAAAGGTTGCACGAGGCACGTGTTCAATAACGATGTACTTCAACAAGTCCATAGGTGCATCATTTACCTTTAAAGTCAAGTCGTACTCACCAGGTTTCTCCTCAACTCCCACGGAGATAACTACTATTTCATCCTTCCCGCTCGTCACCATTATGTTTCCTTCGGCAATTACTTCACCATTTCTAGTAATAGAATAACGTGCCGCCTTTTCTCCATTAAGTGATCTAAGGATGGCGTGTATTCTGGCTTCCTCCCCTACTTTGAAAACTGGTCTATTAAGAACTAGATATCCCTCCAACCCATCAAGATTTCTAATGGGTATCAGCGAGTTCATAGCAAAACCCTATGCAGAGATTGATCTAAATTAGCCCCTTAACTGTAATAAATGTTTAAGAGAAATATGTGTTCAGAGCTTTTTCCGCGGACTTGTCCCATGAAAACTCTTCAGCCCTCTTCACACAGTTGCTCCTTATTTGTTTCTCGAAAGTAGGATCGCGCATTCTTTCAAGAAGTTCCAAAACGGCATTTAAGAGGGCGTGTTTATCCCTGGGATTAAACAGTATTCCCACCCCGTTGAAAAAATCTTTTCGAATATCGATTACAATATCCTTTAATCCTCCAGTGCGTGAAGCAACGACAGGTGTCCCCGCAGCTAGGGCCTCAACAGCGACAAGGCCAAAGGGCTCGTACCTGCTTGGAGCGATGTACGCGTCTGCGGCAAAATATATTGAAAGGTATTTTTCAATAGGTATTTTCCCTATGATAACTCTCAAATGATCATCGAACAATAGAGAGTATTCCCCAAGCTTTTCAAGTAATGATGCACTCCCCTCGATTGGAATATAGGCCATTAGTATCCTTACGTTTGGTTCAGCGATCACTACCTCTTCTAATACGTCCAGGAAATCTTCAAGCCCTTTTTGTCCAGCAAGCCTGCCGGAAAGGAATAACAATTCTCCATCGGATTTGAAAGGTTTCGGTGTGGACAATTCATACTTATCTACTATGTTCCTCACATATGATTCGACATTCGGCTCAGTAATGATCCCCTCAACATTTTTCAACTCTTCAGTAAGGATCCTTCTCCTCACCTTCTTTCTATTCTTTGGATCAAGAGGGTTTTCAATATCATATTGCCTCTTCACTGTTTCGAAAACCTCTTTAGTGGTCCAGACAAGAGCATTAGGAATGAAGTCTATTTTTCCAGCAACGTCTAAGCCAAGGTTTCTTTCCACATCTTTGACATAGCCTTTACTTACCGTTACGTATTTGTCCACTGTGAGGAAAACGAACTTCTCGATCCATCCTTTAGATCTATCGTAATAGTGTTTAACAGCTTGGACTCCATCTACTCCAGTCACAAGTGTCTCAGGGGAGAGTCCAAGGTTATGTTGAAGGAAGTCCAAGCCGATTTTTAACTTGGAGAACAAGTGTAGTTGATACACCAATTTAATATTTAAATTCCTCTCCGTCCTAAAGGAGTTAACGAGTAGTAGTGCTGGGAAACTGTGCCAATCGTTGCCGTGAACTACAATGGGAATACTTTCATAATCTTGTTCGACAAGATACTTTATGTAACTTGCCACCAATATCCCGAAAACGACTGACTTCTTTAAGAGATTAGATCCCGAATATACATTTGGATCATTTAAAACTCCACCCAACGCTATCAAGTGTTCTGGTTTAACGTCGAGTCTGACTATTTTGAAGGTTTCACCATCTATTTTAGCTGAAAAGAGTTCTTTCGAACTCGCAGGGGCGGTTATTCCATGTCCTGGTGTGACAACTACTGCTGAATAACCTTTCCGAGTTATGGCCTCAGCAAGCCTCGGTGGAACTTCAGCTAACCCTCCTACCTTCCTAACTAGGAATGATTCAAAAGACAACATCCATATATTTTTCATTTTAGATCCTCTCAATCACCGATATTCCACTCAATATCAAGCGAGTATTCTTCGTCCTTCTTCAGCTCGATAACTTCGCTGAACATTATCGCCAAGCCCTGATTAGTCTCCATTACTCCTTTCTCGGTCCTTGCGTACATGTTGAGAGGGGAAACCCATAAGTCAACATCTCTGGATGTCTTCAAAATGATCGGCGAATATATTGGAGACTTTAACGATATACTATTACCTCTTCCGATAAAGGACTGCATTATATCTCTCTCTTCTCCCTTAATGAAGTAAACCGGCTTTTGCATGCCTTTTCTGTCGATCTTGGGGGAGACATGGTATTCTAACCCCAATCTTGCTTTAACGTCGCCAGGACCCATGTTTACAATTTTGTATGAAACTTTATGCCCCAACCTGTCAAGCCTAACGCGTTTCTCTAGAAGCAATTTGCTCGAAAGACCTCCCAACACGTAATAACCTCCTATGCTCCTGAGAATAACTTCTCTGGGGTCATCCTGGGATAGGGAAACATAGCTTCGCGAAAGGGCTAAGTCGCTCATATCCTTAAATGGCGAATTATTGATCCATTCGTAAATTCCAGTGTCATGACTCCACAGATGGACTCTCCAGCTGACTCGTCTATACCAGTCCGGGTTAAACCATGGGATGTTCAAATATGGTTCAGGATACCTGCTCATAGTATCCTGGAGATTATGCTCGAGCCCCATCACCTTGACGTCGTATTCGAACAGGACCCCGCCGTCGTCGGGCTTGACGTATAGGTTTTGAAGAGGCGTCTCTATTAATAGTTCTTTTCTCCCATCGTAATCAAAGTCGTATAGTTTATAAATTGAATCATCTTTCTCGAAATAGTTTGAGACTCTTTCGATTTCTCTTTCAACGTAAATAAGGTTCTCATATATAGCCTGTCTCAAATGTGATAAGTAGATTCCTCCAAACAATCCATGCCAGAATGCATCATTACACTGAGCCAAATAGTATTTGAGAGTGATGTCTCTTGAGAGTATAGCGTTTCTCATTTTCTTCTTGACATAGAGTATTTTTTTATGCATATTATTACTCTCCTTATATTTTATTAGGAAATTCCTGAAGAATCCCCCACTCCACTCTAACATTTTATCATAGCTTCCTGAGTTCAAATACAACAACCCTTTAACGCCGTAAGAATCCAAATATTCAGACGGTTGCACCATCCTGATTATGTCACTGTTGCTTCTCAATGCTTCGAGGAATCTTGTGAGCCATTCTCTACTCCAACCCGGATCCATCCACTCTCCGAATTTCTCGGCATCGCTTCCCCACAGGAGGACTTTGGGTTCATCGCCCATTTTGCTACGCATGTATTCCAATACCTTCTTAGGGTCTTCCCAAGGCAATATATTTCGCAGGCCGGCGTCTATGAAGAATACTTTGAGGGGGAACCCTCCTTCCTCTGTAAGCCAAGCATAATTAGAGTAGTTAGAACTCAGCCCCGTTTTAACGAGTGTTGAGTCATCTATTAACACATATTCTATATTGTTTACTGCAGTTACATAGGGCAGACTTGGTTCCCACACCCTCTCTGGCAACCATAAGCCCTTTGGCCTGAACCCGGCCAGTTTTTCGAAAACATCCAGGTAGAACTTCAACTGTTCAATTCTATCCTCCATTGGCAGGATCGGTAGTATGGCTTCCCCTATACTCCCCGCCATGAATTCAATGGTTCCATAATCATGTAATTTCAATAACTCGTTCAGATAATCGGGATAATAGTCCATCATATAGTTGAGGAGTGGCCCACTAATATGAACGGTAAATTTGAAACTGCTATATTCTTTGAAAATCTCAAGCAACAATTTGTAACTATTCTCCATTATCCTCTTATTTATATGTTCCAATTGTCCTGTGGGCTGGTGAAAGTGTAGTGCAAATATAAAGTTAACAGGAGTCACTCAGATCAATCCTCCAAGAACTGCTTTATCTCTTTTTTCACTTCCTCAACCAGTTTCACAGGTTCAATGTGCTCTTTACAGAGTTCATCAATTCTATGCGATAATTCTTCCATCAATAGGACGTTTTTAATCCACTGTGAGATATGGCCATTCTTTAAATGATAAATTGAGGATTCGATAGGAGCTTCGTTCAATCGATAGTATAGTTCCCTCAGGGATCTTGCATGCAATCCTATATAAACACCGCTTGGGGCAGTGAAGTAGAAGGCTTTATCTAGGGGTGCGGTCAGCCTCGAAGCTACTTTCGCAGGGTCCTCCTTTATTTTGTCAAAGATGAATTTTGACATGATTCCAATGGCCTCCATGAACAACCCATACGCTATGCTAGCATTTTTGAATGGTGAAAAGTAAGCATGCACTTCCTCTACGGTTCCAAACTTAGTAGCCATATAATAAAAGTGATCACTTATTGTTAACTTTCTCCACAATTCGATTATTTCAGGATCGCGGATTGCCTGAACATATGGATAAAGGTCCGCAACGGCTCTGACCGCCTCCTGTTGCATGGTATTCCCGATCCAAGCACTTACGTCTCTCTCATCGGCCCAACTTATTGTAGACCACGGTGGAACGTCGTATACGTCTCTCGGCTGATACTTCTCAATAACTTCTCGTGGGGTAGAAAAGTCGAGATGACCGTACTTTAAGATTTCCCCTGGGAGCCATCTAAGGAACTCGTGTATTCCTGACTCAGGCCAGTGATGCTCCCCAAATGTTTCGTAGTCTACTGCGATTAAAATCACATCACCGGGAGTTAAGGCCAACCATGATGCGTACTTATCCGCTGTTAAGGGGTATTGATCCCATTTTTTATCACTGAATCTAAACCCAACATCATCGCTTAACCTGTAATTCCTAGTTAAAACCCTCGCCTCACAACCCCATGCCTTGTAGACATAATTGGGGCTTCTCCATCCCAGTATTCTATCGACGCCCTCAGTCACTACTGCCTTATAACCTAAGCCGTTGAA
Source organism: Thermosphaera sp. (assembly GCA_038827615.1). NCBI lineage: Archaea > Thermoproteati > Thermoproteota > Thermoprotei > Desulfurococcales > Desulfurococcaceae > Thermosphaera > Thermosphaera sp. Next base: position 476,098 of record JAWBNK010000001.1, on the reverse strand, counting down.
AAAGCAGGCTAAATCGTTATTAAAGGTGAACTCCGTGTTTTCAATGGTGATAGGGTCGTAATCGAAGAGTTCCTTAATGATCTTTCTATGCTGAAGCACTTGGCTCCTTAACTCGTCATATCCATAATTAGGGAGGAAGGCTGCTATACTATGATAGTATGTTTGTTCCAACAATTCAACCATTCCAGTGGAGACAGCTTCTCGTAGAACATCGACAACATCGGGAGCCCATTTCAACGCTTGCTCGAGAAAAACTCCACTAATGCTGAAGGAGACTTTGAAAGGTCTCGAGAAATCAGAGTAGCGTTTTATGTTCTCAAGAATGATTTTTGTAGCCGGCAAATAGCACCTGCGAGCCGCTCTTTCCATAACATACTTGTTCAATGAGTTGTCAAAGATCGCCTCCTCAATCTCTTTAGAGTCTAAATCGCCTTTCAGCGCCTTCTCAATGATTTTCTCATGCATCCTTCTATCAAGCCTATATGGCTGATGAACCTCAAACAACAAGGTAACACTTGTCAAAGACCTCACCGAGTTAAGTAATGAGTTTCCCCTCAATTTAATTATCTACTTTAAATATTTGAGTAGGGGGTCCAATAAACCGGCGACGGGGATCGAGAACCATTCTATACGATACATGGATTCATAGTAAGCTTCATATAAAGCGCGTTCAACTATCCATGGGTACAAGTAGGTATGTACTTTTTTAACACCGTGGGCTCTCAAACTCTTCAATAAGTTGCTACCTGCTGTGCTAGCCAGGTAAGCGTTCACCATCGCCATGACGTTTCTCATCCTCCATTCTAACGTTGGATCATTTCCAACCATAATGTCGCTTGCTTGGTCGATTCCTATTGCAAAGTGATTCATGACTCCCGCATGGGCCAAGTAGTGATAACTTCTAATCATGGTGGCAAGGTCGCGGAGCAATGGTTCCTTCATTAGTCTCTCTTCTGGAGCACGCCCTGGTTCGCCCTCGAAATCAGTTATAATAAAATCGTTACGCGATGGGACAAAAATCATTTGAGCTAAATGTAAGTCTTGATGTATTCTTCCTTTTTCAAGACCCTCGTATGCTTTTAAAAAGGAGCTCACTTCATCGAGAATCCTCTGCCCATGTTTCTCGAATATGCCTCTCCATTTTTCAAGCGAGATTCTTCTTGAAGATTCTAAACGTCCAACTGATTCATCCAATCTCCTCGTGGTTTCTTCATAGTACCTGTTCATCCTTTTCATCCAAATCTCCGTATCTTCGCTGCCAATCTCCTCCAAACCATAAAAGGAGTTCTCATGCCCAATGTTTAATGCTTTATGCATTTCTCCGATGATCACTCCCAAACTTGCTGACAAACCCAGTATTTCGTTTACTCTAGAAGAACCCTTTAGGTAGTTTATAAGATGCCTATAGAACGGATATCCTCCGTCTCCTACTCCTTCAACATACTCCATCAGAATGCCCGATACAAGACCTTTATGTTCAAGGATTAAATATACGTTCGGAATGTGCTTAAATTTATTCTTAACCAAGGCCTTTATCATCAGGGCCTCCATATTTGTCTCGGGCAAGAGTCTATAACTTTTCAACACATATTTTCCTCCCTTTTCATCTATCAATAAGGACACAACGTTTGTTGACTCCAGCGTGACAGGCGACGCTCTCAGGATTTTGCCTGGTGGCCTTGCCAACACTTGAAGCCTGGCTCCCTCTATTCTTTCGAAAGCCTCAATATAGCCAGGATGATATTCTGCTTCAAGGAAACACTCGTTATTAATGCAAAAACTCCTATCATCGATAAACTCCCCACCTCGTCTAAGAGAGATCAAGGGGAGCTGGAAAACCAACCCGTCTACTTTGAAAATAAGAAAGATCAATGAATTGGCTTTAGAGAATACTTTGATATCTAAATGTTTCTTAGAGTTCTTCCACGGCCACCATCTTGCCTTAGGTAGGTACTCAGTTTCTAGGACTTCTTTAATAGCGTCTAATTCGTGGTTCAAACATCTCTACCCACTTCTTAACGATTCAATAAGTGTTAATATAAATTCTAAGTATTTTTTCAAGTCGTCAACAGTTCGTATCTCCCCTTTAGCTATTTTTTCGGCAAGAAGCTCATCCTTCATTGAGTTGCGAATCCACTCTATCATGTATTTTTTCAAGTGTTCCTCAAGGACCTGTTTAGGAGCCAATTCATAATTGATTATACTCAAGAGTTGCTCATAACTTTTAAAGGACAGGGGTATTGGTTGACCGGTTTCAACATCGGTAATTACGTAATTAGGTATTCTATCCCTACTTGAATCAGCACTAGCAAAGTTCCTTATGGAAATGCCGAGTTTACTTAAAACAAATCTTCCATCCACTGTTTTCTCCACGAATCCCTCAGAAATCAACTGGTGTAAATACTTGCGAACAGTACTGGGGCTGGCGTTAAAAATCCTGCACGCCTTACTGACATCTATCGTATTATCTTCATCAGCCAACATTAAAAGTTTGTAAGCTTTCTTAACTTTCATATTCTTTAACCTGAGTAATTATATATTACTTTTTCTATATAAATATACTTACTAATTCCCCATCTCTCAATCTTGAGTTAGCAGTATTTTTTCCTTATTCACTGTTTTTACTGCAACGATCAAAATTATTAATGAAAAAATCGCCAGTATAAACAAACTAAACACCGAATCTCCCGGTCTCCCATAAATATAGTTTTGCACCGTAAGTATAGCTTGAGTGTAAGGAATAATTTGAAGAATATTCAATACTGTGGGGTCAAGTTTGGGAAAATCTACGAAAAACCCTATGAAAAAGAATATTATAGCAATGCTGGTAATCAATCCAGCTATGTTTCCAGCACTCCTAATCCCCCTAGTTCTCGTGATGAAGGGTACAGCTATCGCGACAGTTGCAAGTATAGTGAAGAAAGAGGTAATAGAATGCAATATGAGGAGACCTACATCCAGGATCGTGAAAAGTTGTCCACCCAGGATCATCATTAAAATAGCTATGTAGGCTACCAATGCTGTAATATCTGCCATAGAGGCTATAAGACCAAGAACCGTGGCAACACTTATTTTGGAAAGAAGAATTTCAATAAGAGTAGCCGGAGATGCTAACAGCAACTCAAGAGTCTTCCTTTGTCTCTCGCCAATTATTCCATCTATAACGTATGTTGAAGCAGGGGTGACTACAAACGCAAAAGCCATAACCAATAAGCGCGCAAGATATGTTTTCAACTCTGCTTCAATCCCTACTCTCTCTCCTCGTGGAGATAAAAGAGTCGTAGGACCAGTAGTTATGGGCTCTCTAAATGACTCAGGCTTAAACAGGCTCGGATCCAATCCTGCCCTCTCATAAAGCCCTGAGATCTTTGCGTGAGAGAGGTTTACAGCTATAGCGTACACGGTTCCCCTCACGACGTTCTCCGCATTTATCGCTGACTGTACATTAGCTCTTCTCAAGATTTCTATTCTCCCGATTGAATCCATGCTAGTTGAGTTTCTTGAAAAATCCTTGGGAATTACTACGATTAAATCGATGCTTGGGTCTTCTAGCGCTTTCAATCTATTTTCTATTATTAATACTCTATAACCGCGTGAGTTCAACGCAATCGTAAGATTCCCAACAACCCATTCCGACGACATTGAAACGAACAGTTCAGTGTTATAATGAATTGATTTATCTTCGTCTACTAACGCCACTAACAGTGGTTGCTGAGAAACAAGTAGTAATGTCATAATCCCTATGGAGGGTAGTGATATCAAAGGAAGTAGAATAGTTGTCATTAAAGCCTTCTTATCTCTCAACAAGTCTTTAAACTCCTTCTCTAGTAGGATTCTCAATCTACGATATTGTACCATCACTCCACACCTTTGACAACGTGGACAAATACCTCTTCTAAATTATGAGCACTATATTTTCTGATCAAGTCGCGTGGGGGTCCTTCCTCGATTATTCGCCCTTTGAAAATGAGACCAACCCTATCGCACAAGTATTCTATCTCCAACATATTGTGACTACTCACTATTGCCGAAGCACCCGTTCTTTTCACATAATCTTTTATTGTTTTCCTAACCATCACGCTTGCATGCACGTCAAGCCCGCTCGTCGGCTCGTCGAGAATCGCGAGTCTTGGCCTCGTCATTAAAACAGCACCTAGTAAAAGCCTCCTTTTCATCCCATGGCTGTACTTACCGGTCTTGAGAAAGAGTTTGTCCCCGAGACCAGTTACCTCCATCCCAAACCGCAAGTCTTCATCACTGGCATTGTAAAGCCCACCATAGATCTTCAAATGTTCATATCCTGTTAGCAATGGATACGTGTTGGCTTCTTCTGGAAGGTAACCTATGAGCTTTTCACTTACTTTACGACCTTCATGAATGTTCACACCTTCCACTAGAACTCTGCCCGAGTCAGGTTTTATTAGGCCAGCTATGATTCTCAGCGAAGTGGTTTTCCCAGCCCCATTCGGACCTATTAATCCATATATCTCGCCCTCGTAGACATTAAAAGATATTCCATCAACAGCCTTAACGTGGCCTTCATATGTTTTCCTAATGTCCTGTACTTCAAGTATCTTCCTCGTCAATAACCCCCTCGTAACATACTGTCCTATGTTGATTATGATCAATGATAAATTATTTTAAAACCTGGACCTCTTTTATTATTATAGGGGTTTTGATTGTTTACGAATAACTTAAGGGAGAATGTTCTCTCGTTTTTACAGAAATATGGTGAGAAAGGGCATATAGTTCTAAAGACAGCTCTTTCTATCGCCAAGGACCCTAATATCGACCACAAGCTAGGAGATTTTAGTTTCAAACACTTGATTTTGAGACTAAATACCCTTGGTTTTTCATACAATCCCGTAAATTTAGTAAGAATGCTCGAGAAAGAATATGGTATTATTGAAAAAACCTACTCCTCAAGCAATCAAACATGGTGGCGTTTTAAGGATATCGATTCGGTTGAACAAGCCCTATTTTCGAGTGATTCTTCAAACACCTTTGAAGACCCAAAAATTAGATTAATCGCTATAAAATACAGATCTCTTGAGCCCGAAGAGATCTACTCTACGCTTCAAAGGCTAATCGTTAAGCCCAACTTGACTCCAGCTGATAAGACTAAGTTCCGGGCCCTCGTGTTTAACGAAATAGAACAATTAGTAAAACTTGTCGAAGAAATGTATAACTACGAAGACTTTTTTGAAAACGAGATCAGCTTTATAAAAGAAATATTCTCACTAGCCGATAAAATATCTAGAAGAATTGAGAGGGAACGCGCCGCAGGATCCAAAGTCACATACGGGATGTATCGGGAGGACGTTGCGAAAAATGATTATAGAGGACATAGTCAGTGAGATCATACTTCCTAATATAAGAGGGATACTCGCGCATGAGTTAAAATCAAGGGGGCTAAGTCAGCATAGGATAGCGAGCATTTTGAACATAACTCAACCACTCGTTCACAAATTGTTGAAAAAACCTCTTGAAGATTATTTAAGTAAATTAGAAAAGCATGGGCTAGATCAAAGTATTGTTCTCCACTACTGTAAAATCTTGGCTGAAATTGCGGTAAACAATCAGTACTCAAGGTTCGTGATCACTTCGCACGGGTTTACCGCACACATGGCTGCAATTATCGCGTGCAGGGAATATCAAGAACTACGTGAAGACTGCGCTAGAGGTCTACTCAAAGATCCTCATGTAGAAATTTACAAAATTATTCTATCGCGGTATGTCTCGAAACCGGGATTGGCCAAATTATTGCCCGAGGTAGGTAGTAATCTCGTATATGCACCGGAGCCCCCGAGCTCGGAAGCTGGTGTTATAGGTTTAACAGGGAGGATCACGAAGACTTTGACGGGTATAGTAGTAACTGGAGAACCTTTCTACGGTGGTAGCCGCCACCTTTCAAGGCTCTTACTAATCATTTCAAAATACAACAGTTCAAAGAAGATCGGGTTTAACGTAAAATACGATCGAGCAATATTATCGAGGCTCGAGACCTTTAACCTGCGTGTTGAAGAAACAGGTCCTCATAGCAATCTGGATTCTTTCTGGGTAGCCATGGAGAATGCGGCCTTGAAGAAACCAGATGTAATTGCTGACAGAGGAGGAACGGGGCTTGAGCCTGTTATCTACTTGTTCACAGCGGATTTTAATGAATTAGAAAATATCATTGATTTGCTACTGCAGTGATGGAAATGCCGAGGAACGTATGTATTGTTGGAGGAGGAAGCATTGGAGGAGTGCTTGCTTACTTTCTATATAAAGGAGGATTATTCAACATTCCCGTCTACTATAGGTCAGAGACGAGTGTCAAGTCAATCCTAGATACACGTGGTATCCTCATTCGCATCCCGCACCAGAGAGAAGTTTACTTGGTTCCAATACAACCTCGTATCTCATCAAACCCTGTTGACGAGTGCGACTTCATCATTAACTCGGTTAAAGCCTACGATGTCGAAGCTACAATCGATTTGATGAAAAAACTATCTCACGGAGATACCGTGATCATAATGCTTCAAAATGGAATTGGAAGCTACGAATTGGTTGCCGAGAAACTCGCTAATGTTAAAGTAGCTGTTGGAGTCGCATTCATTGGTTCCGAACGTGACTCGCCCTCATCCATAACGTATTCTGGGGGAAAAACCATAATAACTGGTTGCCCCGGAAGGATATGCTATGAGCTAAAAGAGTTACAAACGGTATTTATAAGAGGCGGGTGTGATTTTAGAATCACTTCTAACATAGATTACTATAGATGGCTCAAGCTAGCATTAAATAGTATTGTGAACCCGATCACTGCTCTAACACGGAAGAGGAACAAGATTATTTTAGATGAAGACGCTAGGGAACTTGTTGATCAGCTTATTGAAGAATTCATTCAAGTAGCCAAGAAGTATGGGTTTTCGTTTGAAAAAGAGGGATTAGTGAGCTATATCATCAGGAATGTCGAATTAACAAGGGAGAATAAATCAAGCATGCTCCAAGATATATTGAGAAAGAAACGAACCGAGATAGATTATATCAACGGATTTTTAGCAAGAGAGTTGGGGCGAGGAAGCTTGAATTTCTTTATTACACGTTTAATTCATTTGTTAGAGGGGGAGGAAAATGGCGAATAAAGTAACTGTTAAAACGATTCTCAAAATGAAAAATCATGAAAAAATAGCAATGATTACTGCTTACGACTATTTATCTGCGAAACTGGTTGATGCCGCAGGGGTTGACATGATTTTAGTAGGAGATAGTGTTGGGATGGTTTCACATGGGTTCTCATCAACTATACCTGTAACTATGGAGATGATGGTGCTCCACCTGTCTAGCGTCGTTAGAGCACAGCCTCGCGCGCTCATTGTAGCTGACATGCCTTTTTTAAGTTACGAAACTAGCATTGAAGATGCCGTTAGGAACGCTGGCTTGTTGATGAAGATTGGAGCAGAGGCTGTTAAACTTGAAGGAGGGTTCGAGTACGAGGAGACCGTAAGAGCCTTGGTAAGGGCGGGGATCCCGGTCATGGGACATATAGGTCTAAATCCTCAAAGATCTATGCTAATAGGAGGCTACAGGAAAAGAGGAATTACTGATAAAGAAAGAGAAAGAATAATAGAAGATGCTAGGGTCTTAGAAAAAACAGGGGCGTTTTCCATAGTAATTGAATTTACCTCTGCAGACGTCGCAAAGGAAATAACCGAGGAACTAAGCATACCTACCATTTGTATCGGAAGTGGCCCATGGTGTGATGGACAGGTATTAGTGTTTCATGACGTTTTGGGCTTAACTGAAAATCCCCCTCCATTCTCTAAACAATATGCTAGATTGAGAGAAGCTATTTCATCTGCAGTCAAAACTTATGTAGAAGAGGTTAAAACAGGTAAGTTTCCTGGCCCAGAGCACTACTTTATAGAGAAAAAAGACCTTTAGGTTATGATTTTTCCTTCATCCTTAATTTTCCAATTCGTAAACCTAGTACCACGATATCCCTATTGAAGATATATATGGCTAGGCTCATGACGATAATTGTTGAAATGACAGCGGATATTAAGGACACCGTAAGAGTTGTGTAGTCTCCTAGCATACTGGAAACAATTGCTACCACTGGAAGGGGGGCAATTGTTATACCTGCAATGATGCCTGTGGTCAGATTCACTGGTAATCCTATGAATATTAGTGCATAGCCGACTCCTATGAAGACGAACATTATAGGTGTAGTAATTGCCCCCGCAATCCTTTCATCAGAAACTATCGAGCCGAGAGTAACTCCTATCGCACCTGAGTAAATCAATCCTAACACTATAGAAGCTATTGATATTATCAGTGGATCGACCCCGATCTTGGTATAGACGAATTCTGCGAGGTTTACTGCTCCTTGATCGACGCCCTGTGGAGTGCTCAGCGAACCCGAGAGTAGAAGTAATATTCCGGCGAAGTATGCAAGACCCATTAATAGAGAAGCTATTATGGAGCCGATTATTTTAGCGAAAACCACGTTTCGCCTCGGGATCGGTTGGGCCAACAACATTTCAAAGGCTTTCTCTACCTTCTCGACAGCCGTGAACTGAGAGGCATACATCGAATTAACTCCTATTATTACAGCAATAACCAGTGGTAGGAATCCTGTTATTGTTGAAAAAGCCGAATATTCCTCCATTCTCATGGTTTTACCATAAACTTGAACTGTTGAATTAACGGAGACAGCCTTATTGATAAGAGAGGGATCAATGTTTCGTTCTAATGCAATCACATACGTTGCCGACTTACTGATAAAGTCGCTAACCTGGTAAGCCAAATTGGTTTTAGCTCCACTAACGACGGGTGAAACCGTATCTACTTTTACATACGTCTCAATATGAAGTGATTCATTCAAGCTGAGAGCTCTCACCGTGAAGTCTGATGGTAAAACGACAACTAAGTCGTATCTTGATAGTCCATATTCCACACTGGGGACTAATTGCAATCTTCCTCCCATTGTGTGATTAGCAATCTCCACTACTTTCTTAGCGAACTCGCTTTCATCAAGTTGAACAAGGCCTACTTGCACTTTCACTGTTTCCTGAACAGCGGTTTGAACACCAGCAGATATGAGCTGTCCCAACACACCATAGAAGATAAAAATAAGTATGAGACTGAAGATAAATGCTGGATTTTTAACGAATGCTTTTACCTCTCTAATGACTAATGGTCTTAAACTCATGCGCCTCTCCCCTTAATCTTTAGAAACACTTCCTCTAGGTTTTGAGCCCCAGTCTTAGCCTTGAGGTCGCTTACACTACCCTCGGCCAGAAGCACTCCCTTGTACAAGATCCCAACCTTATTACACAAGTATTCCACCTCCAGCATGTTGTGGCTACTTATCAAAACGGTTATACCATATTCTTTATTATACCTCTTGATCATATTTCTAACATAGATGCTCCTTTCAACATCCAAGCCGCTCGTAGGCTCATCAAGGATTAAAAGCTTAGGGCGAGAGGCTAGCACGGTGCTTAATGCAACCATCCTCTTCATACCTTTACTGTAGCCTCGAATAGGTTTTTTCAAGTCATTCCCCAAGTCGGCTATATCGATAGCTTCACTCACGGCTTCCTCGAGTCTCCGACCCGAGAAACGGACTGAGAGCATGAATCTAATGAAATCGAGCCCTGTTAAATCCCTATAAGCTCCAGCCTCCTCGGGAAGATAGTTTAAGAGTTTTCTTGCTTCTAGTGGGTTTTTATTCACGCTCACCCCGTAAACAAAAACCTCGCCATCCGAAGGTTTTAGTAGTGTAGCTATTATCCGTAGAGTAGTCGTTTTACCGCTTCCATTAGGACCTATTAGGCCATATATTTCTCCATCCTTGATCTCTAGGCTCAACGATTTAACTCCCACGGTTTTCTTACCATATATTTTCGTCAAATTAGTCGCTAACACGGCACTCTGAGGCATTTTCAACACGCATTCAAATAATTTCCGTTCATCTTAATATAGTTAACAAAGGACACATATTTTAACCATGGAGTCTCATATGATACCCTGGGTGGTATTAAAGATGCTCAAGCATAAACTGATATATCTCGTACTTGACGGTGTTGGGGATCGAGTATCTGACCCTACTACGACTTTAGAGATAGCTGAAAAACCGGGATTGGACTTAATTGCTAGGAATTCTAAATGCGGTCTCATGTACACGGTTGGAAAGGGGATTGCCCCTGAGAGCGATGAAGCCGTTATATCACTCCTCGGCTACGACCCTCACGAGGTTTACACCGGTAGAGGGCCTTTGGAAGCCCTAGGAGCGGGGTTAAGTATTAAGGAGGGATATGAGATAGCATTTCGAGCCAATTTCGCCACAATAAATCCCTCAACTTTAAAAATCATGGATAGAAGAGTTGGAAGAAGTCTTTCAAGCGAGGAGGCACGGCTTCTTGCGAAGGATCTAGACAATATGTCTTTGGAAAAATATGAAGGATATGCCAGGGTTGTTGCAACCATCGGTCACAGAGCAGTAGTGATTATAGGGAGCAAGAAGCACAAGCTCTCGCCTATGGTTGAAAACAATGACCCAGCATACTCTAGACATGGATTAGTGAGCGTTGCCGTCCAATCTTTTAAGCCCTATTTGAGGGAAATCACTCCATTAGACAATTCGGAAGAAGCTAAGATAACAGCTGAACTGGCAAACATGTTCGTCAAGAAAACAATAGAGATACTGGATAGACACCCAGTGAACAAGGCTAGGGTGCAACGTGGTCTTCCGCCCGCTAATGTTTTACTCATCAGGGATGCTGGAGGACGCTTCCCCAGAGCCACTCCATTAGGCATTAAATATCAAAGTAAGTTCACTGTCCTCGCTGAAATGCCGGTTGAAATAGGTATTGGAAGAGCCTTCGGAGCAGAAACTCTGATTATGGATCCTCCAACGGGAGATCCTGAGCGCGATTACAGGATAAGAGTGGAGAAAACCCTTGAAGCATTAAGAATCTCAGACATAGTATATGTGCATTTGAAGGGTCCTGATGAGCCGGGTCATGACGGGGATTTAGAGTTGAAAAAGAATAAAGTGGAGGAGATAGACAAGTTTTATGTTCGCCCATTGTTGGACAAAGTGTTTGGACAAGTAGCACTCATAGTGACAGCTGACCACGCGACGCCACCACTGGTTCGATCTCACACAGATGACCCGGTTCCTGTCGCGTTTTATGCTCCGGGAATAGAGCCAGATGGCGTAACCAAGTTTACTGAGAAGGAGTGCGCAAAAGGAAGCATTGGAGTCTTGGATCATGGATGGATGCTCTTACCAATGGTGGTAGAGCAACTAAAGGAGTGAGATTTTTGATCATAAAGATCCCGCATCATATTTCGGGTTTATGGATCCCGGTGAGGGCTCAACACCCGTTAAAAAGCGGCAGCATAGGGGCCGGGCTAAACATATCCATTACAAGCAGGGCACTAGTAGTTGAAGATGAATGCACAATTCTCCTAAACGGTCAAGAAGTGATGAAAGAGCAGGCTGAAGTTATATGCAATTACTTTCAAACTAAGGCCGGAGTAAGAGTAGAAACTCCGTTCATCCTTGGCACAGGGTTCGCAACATCTTCATCACTTTTGATCTCTCAGTCACTCGCAAACGCTTTTCAATCAGGGAAGCCATCTATTAGGGCGTTTCAAAAGGCCCACGAACTAGAAGTAATACATGGAACAGGCTTAGGGGATGTTATTTCACAATATTACGGCGGCTTCGTAATCCGCACGGCACCCGGACCCCCTGGAATTGGTTCAGCTTTAAGAATCCCGTTGAGACACCCTGTTAAACTTGTGGTGGCGAGCTTACCACGGACAGAGTCAACTGTCGACATGCTTAAGAGAACTCCGTTAGAACACTACCAGAGAGGGTTGCTCCTACTTAGGAGGGTGGAGAATACTGAGGATTTGGTGGAGTTTTTTCACGCGGCTAGAGAATTCACTATGAGAATTTTTGATTACTCTGCAGTACCAAGCGAGCTATACAATCATTCTGGTGTTGTTGGATTCTACCTTAAAAAATCAGCATTAATTATATGGGTGGAAAAAGATAGTGTGAGCGAAATAGTTGATATTTTATCTAATAAGAAATTATCAGTATATGAGTGCGAGATTTCAAAGCAGGGTGTCGACATTGAACATACCGCCTAATCACCCTAGACGAGAAAGCTTGTTAGTGAGAGAAAAGCTTGTTGAAGGCTTCAGAAACGGAGTAGTTGCTCCTGAGGGGTTAATTGCTCATGGAAGAGGTGAATGCTTCGACTATTTAATAGGAGAAAAGACCCAGTCCTTCGCGCTCAAAGCTATTGAAGCCGCTGCCGCCGCATTATTGCTCGCAAAATACCCTGTCATATCTGTTAACGGAAATGTAGCAGCCCTAGTACCTGATCAAATAGTCAAGCTAGCAGAGGTCTCTGGTGCCCGCATCGAAGTAAATCTATTTTATAGATCGAGGGAGAGGGAAGAAGCCATTAAGAGGCTTCTGGAGGCTAACGGAGCCAGGGAAGTCCTTGGAGTGGGAGATGATGCCTCTGCAGTAATACCTGAACTCTTCAGTGAAAGGAGGAGAGTGAGCCCCCGGGGTATCTTGATAGCTGACGTCGTACTAGTTCCATTAGAGGACGGGGATCGTACAGAAGCTCTCAAAAGAATCGGGAAGAAAGTTATAACTATAGATTTAAACCCTCTATCGAGAACTGCGAGGACTGCCGATATAACGATAGTTGACAACGTGGTCAGGGCTGTTCCACAAATAACTAGGAAGGTGATAGAATTCAAGAATAGGGATGAAGAATTTCTAAAAACCGTGATCGAGACATACAATAATGACGAAGTTCTGCGAGAAGCATTAAAATTCATCACATCAAGACTCTCTGAGCTCGCTTCAAAAGGTTTACAAATAAAGTTCTGAGGAGGGCCAAATGAAACCCCTCTGTCTTAAAACGGGAGATGCAGAAATCCAGATATTTACTCAGTATCCAGATAAGTTCATCAAAGCCCTTGAAGATTCTTTCAGCAGGAGATATCTGCCAAAGTTTCATGTGATAAACGAATGTCAATCTGATGTAATTATATACTGGTTGTATAAGCCAACCGGCTTTACCTTATTAACGAAAAACTTATCCTCAATAGGACTTCCATCAATATTTATTGTGGAGGGTGATTATCCCGCTCCATATGTCAACGAATCCCCCGTATTCTTCCTGCTTCAGGTGTTCGCTTACGCATCCATTAAACATGACAGTATTTTGATAACTGACTCGGTCGCTGTGGAAAGTAATGGAAAAGTCATATTATTCCTAGGATACCCTCATTCGGGTAAAAGCTCTGTAAGTGCCCTAGCGTACTATCTCGGAGCAAGAGTACTATCAACAGAGAATACTTTAATAAGAATTTCTCGTCCCCTCAAAGTTGTCAGCGGAACAACAGTGTTGGTTTACGACCCAAGGATAAAAGAGCTTTACGATATAAAAATGGTTCCCGATGGCTCGACTAAGCACGGATACGAGTATATAGACTTAGCAACTAGATACCCCAATATGCCACTAGATCTGAGTATCGATAGGATTTTCGTAATACACTCGGGATTTACGTGTAAGGGCTTCAGCACCTCCCCAATTAGAGGGAGGAAGGTTAGGAAAACTTTGTGGTACTTTTCTACTTCACTATTAAATGGAGTTGATTATTACGACCCCCGCCCCCTGAGAGATCTACTAATCAATGATGCAGAGAGAAAACTCGATGATTTCTTCCATATAATAGAAGAAAGCTATGCTGACAGGGTCCACGAGGTTTTCGGATCAATACCTGAGATAGTAAAAAACACTTTATTTCAAGAATAGTTTCCCTCGCTGATATAGTCTATGACAAACCTTGCCACGAGTTCCTTAAAAGTTTCGCCTACACATCTAAAACCATTACCCCATACGTAGCAAACATCTAAGAGGGGCTTTGAGAACCCCGCCTTCTCGGATAATATGTTATTGGCTACTACCAAGTCGAGCTTGTAATCATCCAGCTTAACCCTTCCCTTGTCCACTAGTTCAGCTTGGCTGGAAGCGGTCTCGGCAGCGTAACCTATCATCTTGCCGGGCCTATGTATAATTGACTTCAAGACCTTTCTCGTAGGAGCAAGTTCTAGTAGTAGAGTGCTTGTACTTCTGGTTGAGATTTTTATATCGAATGCAGTCTTCGGAGTAAAATCTGCAGGAGCAGCTGCAAAGATTCCTGCATCATACCTTTTATCTGTTGTCAGTTTCTCAACGGCATTTGCCATTTCAATAGTCGTTTCAACCCTAATGGTGTGAGCCATGTAAGGAGGTGATAAGTGCGTGGGTCCGAGAATTAAATCCACTTCCGCCCCTCTACAAGTCGCTTCGCGAGCTATTAGAATCCCCATGAGACCGCTGCTTGAATTAGTTATTACGCGAACAGGGTCAATATACTCCCTAGTTGGTCCAGCGGTAACGAGCACTCGCTTTCCTTTCAAATCCAGGCCTCTGTTCACTACGGCATCAATACAGTGTGCAAGGTCATCCATCGGGGGAAACTTAGCCTTGTCTTCCTCGATAAACGGTGGCAAAATGATCGCCCCATATTCTTCCAACAACTTTCTCGCCTTATCGTATTGGGGAGAGTTGAACAATCTTAAATTCATTGTCGGAACGAACAATACTTTCTTACCATCCCCCATCATGGTGGTTGCAGTCAGAGAGAGCAACTCGTCAAGTATTCCGTGTGCAATCTTACTCATAGTGTTCAGTGTCGCCGGGGCAATCACTAATGCATCAGACCATTTCGCCACATCTATGTGCTCCGTCTCGCCAGTCATTTCAAACAGTGGTTTAGATCCAGTTGCCCACCATAGTAAATCAGGCCCTATAAGCCTCGTGGCGAACCTGGTTAGGATGGGTTTGATTTCAGCTCCCATCCTTATAAGCCTTCTCGCCAAGTCAACAGACTTGTAAGCAGCTACTGAACCTGTAACTCCTAAAGCTATGTGCTTTCCAATTAATGCACCATATTCTTTCTTACCAATCTCCTCTTTAAGCATGGTTAACTCCCATACGATAATATTTTATTAAAAGATCTAATTATAATATCGTAGTTGCGCGCGGTGATATAATGCTTTTCAAAAAGGAAAAACCACCTTCGCCTCATATATCCAAGATCTATGAGGAAGCCTTGCACGCCCTGTCAACTAGGTCACCCGGATATGTAATCAGGCTAGCTAAGATGGATGATATAGACTCTGTCATACGCATAAATCGCGAATCCTTACCGGAAAACTACCCTAAGGCTTTTTTCGAAGAACTGCTTAAGTCATATGACAAATCATTCTTCGTTGCTGAATCCCCCTCAGGCGAGATAGTTGGGTACATTATGAGCCGTGTGGAGTACAAGCCAGGATTTTTCAAAACCCTCTTAGTTAAGAGTGGCCATATTGTCAGCATCGCAGTGCTTGAAGAACACCGTGGAAGAGCCCTAGGTCTTGGGCTAATGGCTTACGCGTTAAAAAGCCTTTATGAGAACTACGGGTGCTCTGAGACCTATTTAGAGGTAAGAGTAAGCAACATGCCAGCCATAAGGTTATATGAGAAGATAGGATACGTTAAGATTCGAGTTGAAAAGCAATACTATTTAGATGGAGAAGATGCATATATCATGGCACGCTCACTGCCATAGACCCTGGTCTAACTGTTCTAGGTTCTATATCTGTTCATATCGCTTCATATCACTATTCCGCGAAATTACTGCACGGACTCCTAACCCGCGGAGTTGCTTAATCCTCTCCGAGGTAATCGCATCCCATGTTTAAAACCTATATCAGAACCAAACCTCTCTCGCAATTGAAGCATAGACATCTTAAATAACCACTTCTTAATCATATTCTAGACAGGACAATGGTGCGTGATGTTGGAGTTCACTCCCATAGATTCAATCTTCGCTCAGAGACTGACCGATAGCCAGATATGTATAAGAGGATGGATATACCGCAGAAGCGTGGTGGGAGGAAAAGCCTTCATAAGAGTTAGAGACTCGACAGGCGTCATTCAAGTGGTAGTCGATGCCTCTAGGTTCGGAGAAGAGCTCGTTAATTACTTGAAGAACATAGGACTTGAAGCAAGCGTCATCACGTGTGGAATCGTTCGCGAAGAACCCAAGGCGCCTGGGGGTCTTGAACTCCATGCAAACTCGTTTCAGATCGTAGGAGAAAGTAAGGATTTTCCAATAAAGGGTGGTGAAGGTCTAGAATACCTTTTGGATATGAGACATTTATGGATCCGTAGTCCAAAGTACGCTTCACTCTATAAAATCAAACATACAATACTAAGGGCTGGAAGAGAATATTTTAACAAGAATGGTTGGTGGGAAGTAACACCCCCCATTCTCACCGCATCGGCGTGTGAGGGCGGAGCAACCCTTTTCCCAGTTCAGTATTTCGAACGAACAGCATTTCTCAGCCAGAGTGCTCAGCTGTACCTTGAAGTATTGATTTATACTTTGGAGAAAGTGTATAGCCTGACACCTAGCTTCAGGGCCGAGAAATCCAGGACTAGACGTCATCTAGCAGAGTATTGGCACCTGGAGCCGGAGGCCGCTTGGTATGACATGAATGATATGATGAAGGTGGCCGAAGAACTCGTCTCTCATATAGTCTCAAAAGTTCTTGAAGAAAGGAAAAGCGAGCTTGAACAGCTTGGAAGAGATGCAAGTAAACTTAAATACGCGCTAAGCACGCCATACCCAAGAATCAAGTACGATGAAGCAATAGAAATACTCCAGAAGAAGGGTATCAATGTGAAATGGGGTGACGACCTCGGCGCAGACGAAGAGAAGATTCTTACTATGGATTTCGAAGCACCCTTCTTTCTGACCCATTTTCCGAGACATATTAAAAGCTTCTATATGAAGCTCGACCCCTCCAACCCTAATGTAGTGTTAGGTTTTGACTTACTGGCCCCTGAGGGGTATGGAGAAATTATAGGAGGCGGGCAACGCGAAGATGACTACGACACTCTCGTCAAAAGATTAATAGAACAGGGATACAACCCAGAGGACTACAAATGGTACCTTGATTTAAGGAAGTACGGAAGTGTTCCGCACAGCGGATTCGGCCTAGGGATAGAGAGAATATTGATGTGGATTACAGGACTAGACCATATCAGGGAAACCATGCCTTTCCCTAGGTTTAGAGGTAGGATATATCCATAGCGAGGTTTTAAATTGAAGATCGGAGACGTCATGAAACGGATATTGGATGAAGAGTACAAAATAGATGAAAATGAATTTACAATTTTCCGCGTAAATAGGACTTCGTTATTCGAGTTTTTAATAGGAGTAATTCTTAGCCAGAACACGTCGGATAGGAATGCGATGAAAGCTTTTGAAAACCTCAGAGAAAAACTGGGGAGAATTACTCCACATGGAATTATCGAGGCTGGAGCAGAGAGGGTCTCGGAGTGGATTAAGCCGGCTGGGATGCATAGGATCCGTAGCCAAGTCATACTTGAGCTAGCCAGGATATTCTCGAATGAAGGCTTCGAAAAAAATTTGATTGAACTGATCAGTAAGAGCGATACGGATAGTTCGCGTAAAATACTTCTTGAGTTTCCGGGAATTGGCGATAAGACCGCGGATGTAACTCTTTTAATGTTCTTTGGGAAGCCGGTTTTCCCTGTAGACACTCACATAAGAAGAGTCACGAAAAGACTTGGTTACGTTGAAGGTGGAAGATATGTAGAAATATCTAGGTTTTGGGCGACCAATACCTCTCCTCAGAATTATCTAACACTACATCTTCTCTTGATAACACATGGGAGAAGAGTCTGCAGAGCGGTTAAACCACAATGCATCAATTGCCCCCTGCTCGAGTATTGCCAGCTCGGTAGGAGGGTTGTCTCCCATGGGTCGAGGTAAGATATTAAAGGAATTAGCAGTGGAGCTCTACGGTGCGGAAAAAGCCTCAAAGATCTGGAAGAGAGTTGAGTTCATAGGCGACATCGCAGTCATAAGATGCCCTCTGGACATACAACCCTTGGAGCTCAGGCCTCTTGCGGAAGCAATTCTATCCAGATTTCCTTTCGTAAAGACCGTTTGGGCCGGGATACCTGGGATCGAAGGCCACTATCGACTGAGGAAACACGTTCACTTAGCGGGAGAACATCGTAGTGAAACCATTTATAGAGAGCATGGGTGCCAGTTTAAAGTCGACATTAACAAAGTATATGTATCTCCCACACTGAACTACGAGCACAAGAGGATCGCTAAGCTCGTGGGCAAAGGGGAAGTAGTGGTCAACATGTTCGCGGGAGCTGGGTTGTTCAGCATCATAATTGCAAAATACTCGAAACCTGAAAAAGTCTACAGCATAGACATAAATCCGTACGCTTTCGAATACATGGTTGAAAACATAAGGATCAATAAGGTTGAGGAAATAGTTATCCCCCTCTTGGGAGATGCTGGAGAAATCATTGAGAAATCTCTAAGAAATACTGCCGATAGAGTTATAATGCCTTACCCGGAGCTGGCATTAGAGTACTTGAAGTACTCACTTACCGCTTTGAGAAACGGTAGGGGATGGGTTCACATCTACCTTCACGTTAAGACGACAAGGGGGATGAACCCGTTGACCGAGTCATCAAGGATTGTCAACGAAAAGCTTGATCAACTCAACGTTAGAAAATATATTATTCAAAACTCAAGAGTTGTGAGAAATGTGGGTCCGAGGACATTTCAAGTCGTCTTAGACGTCAATATAATTTAAACCAGGAAAGGGCTTACTTCCTAGATTCTTGAGACTTAGCCTCGTAGACCCTAACAGAGGCGCCGATCAATCTGTTTAAAACCCCGTCAATAAATCTCGCATACACTCCTCTCTGACCCACGAAAGCCCCATAGGCTTCCTCATCGATCTTTACAATCATGAAGGGGCCGGCAAAATCTGCTTCAACAATGTGTTTGATAATCCAACCCACGGGATGCACAGCCTTTATTAACGGGAGAAGGTCTAACGATAATTGTGTCGCTCTGATCTTCAAGCCCACATCTTTTTCAATAGCTTCTATTCTCTCTCCTTTTTTCCCTATTATTCTCCCTAGATGCCCTTCTTTAACTATTATTAACGAGTCCGGTGTGTTCTCTGAAGAAATATCTAATTTCTTCTTTAAGTCGATAAGGTCAACAACAGTTATTAAATCTGCATCAGGGGCATGGACTCGTGCCACATCAACGATTTGCTTCTCCGTTTCATTAAGCTTCCTCGAACGCATTTTCGATTCCAATAATAGTTTAATACCCTTCTTGGCACCAGGACGGACAATGTCCCTTAATCCTAGATCAATCACCTTTGCAGAATCCTCATTAAGTAATAATTCTCTGAGAAGTAGAATAGAGTTTTTACTCTCCGTAGGCCTTTGAAATATGGGGTCTCCAGCTATTATCAGCCTACTTCTATTCCCAATCCTCGTTATGACTTCAATCGCGCTCTCCAAAGAAATGCTCTGTGAATCATCAAGAAAGATAAGGGAGTCGTCGAAAGTTCTTCCCCTCAGATAATGGGAATCTGCCAAAACTATTCTGTAATTCTTAATTAAATCTTCGATAGATTTCCAATCGACATATCCATATAATATATCTCTAAGATAAGATAATGCCAACTCATAATAGAGCTCCCCTATGTCTGCAGGAGTTATCTCTTTTCCGGATGTAACATCGATTAACGGACGGGCAATTATGAATCTCTTGTATCTCTCGTTTAGAACGCTTTCAACTCCATATAGAATACTGAATAAGCTTTTACCAGTTCCTGTTGGTCCGAAAATCCCCACAATCTCATATTTTTGGTTTCTCAAGGCTTCAAGTAGGTTGACTTGCCCTCGTGATTGCGGTTTTATCATGTTCAGCAATGAACGCTCCATCCATTATCACCTATCTACGAATACTCTTTCTTTTCAATAAATTTATGGTGATTTAAACTCCATTTATCTCCAATACGTGTAATTGCCTCAATAAAGCAGTTTATTTTGAAGCCGGGGCCATAATATATCTTACTTTCCCGGTCCCTCCAATCATGAACTCCATTAAGAGGGGAGAATCCGTTGAAAAACCCAGCGTGACCGTGTCTGAAACCTTACACAACTGTATTATGTTTCTCAGATATGAAACATCATACTGAGATTTGGAAGGCTCAATTATCTCCAAGAATATTAGTCCGGTAGAACCGGGCTTCAACCTTGTTTCATTAACACCCGTTCCATATCCTCTGAAGACGAGCTCGTTGGAAGATGTAGCTTCAAGCTCGATAGAGCTTCCAACCACCTCTACATCCTGAATAGCATTATTAACTATACTCGCTATTATTTGAGCCTTGACTCTAGTATCAAGCCGAGCTGGCGGTATATCAGGCACTGGGACATCCAGGTTTCTAAACTTATACTCCCTCCTGACAAGGCCTTCTATGTGAAAACTGACGTACTCTCCATCCGACTCTAATATGAGGTTCTCGCCTTTCTTGACGTGTTTCAATACTTTCTGAATACTCGAAGTCGAAAACCCTAGGGATCTCTCCTCATCAACGACAAATTCTAAAAACATTTCTTTAGGAAAATGAACCTCTATTAGAGCAACTTCCGAGATATCCATGGCTTTTAAGAATATCTCATCTCTAGTGATATTGAGGGATACTTCATCCACCAATTTTCCTATTGATTCGAATAATTCTTTGAAAATCTTCGCCTCAGGTATGACTACTTTAATCATAAACCCACCCATATGAGTAAGCACTATTTTAATTAATGTTGCAACCATATTTATTTCTTAGCGAGAAGCAATTATTTTAACACCGATACTGGTTTTATCTTGAATTCCTCAATGACATAGAAGATTTCCTGAAGAAACCGGTTCAATTCCCTTATACTCACTATTAGGACGTTTTGGAAGGAACGAAGACTCGGCGTCGTCAGAGTTATAACTATAGGTAGGAGATACCTCGTGTTTTTAATAATCGGGTATTTCAAAGAAAGACTGTTGATCGATTGCGCGAGCTTTAACGTTCTCACATAATGATTTCTTGCCGCCTCGGCCAACCTACTTGGTGATGACGTTGCCCAATGTTTGCAATCAACGACTAATCCTCTTCCAGTAGGAGTGTCAATCGCGAAAACATCTATTTGAAACCTAAATGGCGTGCTTGCCACTAGGTTGTTTAGCGTCTCATATCCATGAATTGACAATATCTCGGAAGCAATATTCTCGAAATCTCTCCAGCTAACTAGTCGGCTAAGCTTACCTATCTCCAAACCAGCGTCAAGAGCGTGCTCCACCAACCCTAGAACATCTCTCACAAAGACTTCCTCGCCCACGATTTTTACAGATTCGCCTATATCAGCGAGTCTTTCCATAAGTATTTCACGGTCTAACCCTGTCAGGGTCGAGAGTTCGTCAATGAGGAGCCTTCTATGCTTTAACAGCGCCGTTATTAAGTTCTGTTCAAGCATTTAAGCATCTTCCTTAAAAATTGTTATTATTGAGTAATCCTTTAAATGAATTGGGTGGAACTGCTTGAGCGAGTCGAGTTTCATTGAAGACGCTAGGAAGCGTATTTTAACAGATAGAGTGAAGGACTACACTATCAAAGGAGATGAGTCAGTGTGCGATTTATTAACCTACTTCGAGCAAGCCCATGGTTTCATGGCGGGCCACTTGTCTAAGGCTGCTAGAATACTATCAGACATGTTTCTCGATAAAGACGTTTTCAAAATATTGTCTTTCACAGGGAACTTGGTTGCGACGGGCTTAAGGGGGGTTTTAGCGCAATTATTGCGAGAGGGATATTTTAACGCGGTCATTACCACGTGCGGGATGATAGACCACGATATAGCTAGGGGCACGGGTGGTGTTTATTATAAAGGAGACTGGGGTTTTGATGATGCTTTTTTAAAGGCGGTCGAAATCCACCGGCTGGGAAACATCTTAATTCCAGTAGAGAATTATGGCTTAACTGTGGAGAGGTTTTCTAGGAGGTTGTTCGAAGAACTCGTAAAAGATAGAAGGCGTTGGAGCGGCTACGAACTTCTATGGGAGGCTGGAAGACGCATCAATGATGAAAACAGCATTCTAAGAGCCGCGTATGAGGCCAAGACTCCAGTTTTCGTTCCAGGTTTCTACGATGGCGCGTTCGGTTCCCAAATAGTTTTCAACCAATCAACAATTGGGCTAGAGGTAGATTTGCTAGAGGATGAAAAGAAGCTCGCCGAACTAGTGTTTTCGAGTCAAAAACTTGGAGCGTTGATCGTTGGCGGAGGAATAAGCAAACATCATACAATATGGTGGGCACAGTTCAGGGAAGGCCTCGACTACGCCATCTATGTTACGACGGCAGTGGAATACGATGGAAGTCTTAGTGGAGCCCACCCACGGGAAGCTGTAAGCTGGGGTAAAATAAAACCACTTGGAAAAACCATCACTGTTTACGGTGATGCAACAATAATATTGCCTTTAATAATCGCAGGCTCAAAGTGTTTATTGAAGAAGGAAAAGATTTCAGCTGGGGAAAGATGACGGATTGGGAAAATATTCTTCATGTAGGAATCGACGATGTTGACTCTCCTTTCGGAGGTTGCACCACTCATCTCTCACTTATAATTGCGAAAAAGTTAATTGAACTGGGAAACGTTTTCATTGATTACCCAAATCTTGTTAGATTGAACCCTGGAGTCCCATGGAAAACTCGTGGAAATGGAGCTGTCGCCCTCAGGTTCATATCGAATATGGGATTATCTGAAACAAGTGAAATTATCGAAGAAATCATGATTGATTACATTAAACAATATAAGAATCCTAAACATCAACCCTGCTTCATCGTCGTGAAAGGACAGGTCAATCACAACGTAGTTAGAGTCGCCAAGAAGGCCCTCCACGATATTGTTCCAGTAGACCTTGCCCTAAAGTCTTTGGAGGGATCAGAACATATTATAAAGTGTTTCCATGGCAATCGAGGCGTTGTAGGAGCCCTCGGCGCCATTGGAAACACTATGGAGCATGAAGATTATACCTACGAGCTATTGGCTTATAGGAAGAGCGAAAATCTGGAAAAAGATCGATGTGTTGACAAGGAAAGTATCATATTGATGGATAAGGTTTACAAGGGAGAAACTATTCTAAACTACGATCCCCGTGAGAACCGAGTTCTCATCCTTCCTGGAGGGTTTGACCCAGTCTTATTAGGGATTAGGGGAGAATCGCCATCAATCTTAACAGAGGCTTTTAGAATGTTGAAGTTATGCGAGGAAGCAGATTTCGCAGCAATATTTAGAACTAATCAGCACACGGATGCTCATATTCGCTCGGTTGCTAGCATCTGTTACGTTCGACCTTATATGTGCGTAAGAGTGCGCGGCGAAGTCTCCTCGAAACCTGTTAGATTGATCGGGGGACACGTATTTTTCAAACTATGCGATAGTGACTGCTGTATTGACGTAGCCGCCTACGAGCCTACCAAGTGGTTTAGAGAGATAGTTGAACTTCTAGAGCCAGGGGACGTTGTAGAAGCTCAGGGCTGTGTGAGACCTCCATCCACTTCACATGGTTCTACATTAAACCTAGAAAAGCTCCGAGTTGTCAGTCTCAAACCAAAATTCTTATTTCAAAACCCTACCTGCCCAAGGTGTGGAAAACGGTTGAAGAGTGCAGGGAGAGGTAAGGGTTTTAAATGCGAGAAGTGTGGCTTCAGGTCTAAAGATTCTTTCAGAAAGATAATAATCGTCGAAAGAGGATTAAGCGAGGGATGGTATCAACCACCATATAGTGCTTTCAAGCACATGATGAAGCCGTTAGAAAGAATGGGGAAGGAAAAGAATAGATTTATACCTCATCCTATAGGATCGTTTTTTGTGGGTTAACGATTCTGCTCTAATCGTTTTATACTTCGAATATTTATTGGTATATATTGAATATATACGAGGAGATATGTATGAATGTATCCGCGAGAGTTAAAAACCTAGAGCAAAACCCGCAAAGGCTTCTCATAGCGAAAGCCGATGAACTGGCCCGTAAAGGATTGAAAGTCTACAATTACACGGCTGGTCAACCGGGACTTCCACCCGACAAAAAAGCCCTAGAGTTCTTCATTGAGAAATTAAAGGAGGACCCCTTTAAACACTTCAGATATATTCCCACTCAGGGTCTTTTTGAACTAAGGCAAGCATTATCAAACGACCTCCGAAAATACGGGGGCGTTGAAGTTTCACCTGATGAAATATTAATAGTTTCAGGCGGCGCGGATGGGCTTGTCCTCTCGATTTTTACAACAACTGATCCAGGAGATGAGATCCTTTTACTCGAACCATGCTACAGCGTTTACTGGGACCTAGCGAAATTCGCAGGTCTAAAAGTACAATCATGCCCCCAGTCATATGAAAAAGGCTTTAGCCCCGACCCAGAGTGTATTAAGGAAAAAATAACTAGCAAGACAAAAGCTATTCTGTTTGCTAGCCCCGACAACCCTACTTCTCGCATCATCAATGAAGAGGTTGCAAAAACTGTTTCCGAAATAGCTGTCGAAAAAAAGATATGGGTAATATACGATGTCGCCTACAAGCACATTGTTTATGAAGGTAAGCATGTATGGCTTGAAAAATATCTTCCACTCGATAACTTGGTAGTCGTGGGATCATTCAGTAAGGACATAGCGATTCCGGGCGGAAGACTAGGCTACATATACACTTCTAGAGAAGTGGTGAAAGAGCTTGTCAAGTTGAAAGGAGCGTTGGGAATAGTCGCCCCGGTTCCGAGTCAATGGCTTGCCTACTATTACTTGGAGATGGGCTTCAAGGAAGAATACCTGAGGAACGTGCTTCCCGTTTATATGAGGAGGCGGGATGTTGCATACAGTGCATTGGTCAAATATTTGCCTGAAGCTAGGGTTCAAAAACCGGTCGCTAGCATGTACTTGTTCCCAGACATTACCGCCTATCTTGAGAAGTTGAATTTGGATGATTTCAGATTCGCTATGAAAATAGCTGACGAGAAATCCGTAATCACGTTGCCCGGGTCAATATTTGGTCCTTCGGGTAAAGGGCATTTGAGAATAACGTTCGTCACAATGAACGAGCAGGACCTTGAAAAGGGTATCAAGCTCATGGCTGAGTGGATTGAAACACATGTTTAACGAACTACTTTTATGTTCAAATAATAGTCAATAACATGTTGGGTGGTTTTTTGAAGATATCCAGTATTTCCAATATAAGACACATACCTAGGACAGGGTGGGTGTTGAGAGGAGTCCCACCTTCCATTGCAGAAACTATTTCAGACCACATCGTATTAGTCATGCTTGTATCTTTAAAGATCACTGAAAAACTTCTCGAGTCTGGTTACAACCTTGACATTGCTAAGGTATTAATAATGGGATTACTGCACGACCTTCCAGAAACAGTCACCGGAGATATCGTTAGGTATGTAAAAGAGGAGGACCCCTCCTACTTTAGAAGGCTCGATGAAAAAAGCTTGGAAATGCTTGGCATGAGTAGATACATTGGTGTTTACAGGGAATTCGAAGAGAAGAAAACGTTGGAGTCCATTGTTGTGAAGATATCAGATTCCTTGGCGACAATTATCGAAGGTAGGAGGCTTGAGTCCCAGGGTTACTTCGAGGTCAAGGAGATTGTTGAAAACATGATGAATCAGGTAAAACACTTAATTTCGTCCGTGAACGATCCTGCGTTGAGAAATAGGCTGAACGAATGCGTCAGGGAAATAATGGAGAATTAATTCGTTAAAAATCATTTGATATTGCTTTTCAAAGAATCTACTCCGTAGCCAATAATTGCTAATAGCTCTATTAATCCAAGCAACTCTTTCGCACTATTGGCCGTGAAACCTATTGTGTAAGCGTCAATTCTTTGAAACTTTTCATATTGCTCAGTAATATCTGCAATTAAAGAGTCGCGGAAGACTACCTCCACTTTATAGGGTTTTTCAAACCTTATTAAACCTACGCGTCTTTCCTTCAACCTATTTGTTGCCTCATTAACTTTTTCTCTAAGGTCGTGGAGAATTACCTCTAGCGTTGGCATGATAGCAGAGTACCTCGATACCCCTTTTTTGAACCCGATGAAAACTGTTCCGGGGGAGTAGTTTTCTACTTCACTTTTGAGATACTCGTCTCCTGCTACCAAGATCACGGGGACATTGTTTTCGGCTGAATATATACCATTAATGAGGAACTCGCTTGCTCTTGCCCCGTTAATCCTTATCTCTGAAAAAGTTCTCCCACTCATCGTGTGGTCAAGTATCCCGTGAGTTGTCCCAGCCGCTGAGTGATAACCTATGAAAAGCGATGCATCATAAGTTGAGTCCAGGGGAGTGACCATGCTATAGGGTCTAGGATATCCTTGAAGGATTTTAGCCTGGCCATGAACATCCAAGTAGTCTATGTTAGTCATTAAGCCGTGACTATCCGCGACTACGATATCGTTGAACCCGTTTCTCGAAAGCTGTTCGATTAGAACGTTCACGATTTTCGTAATTATCCTTACTGTTCTTTCATATTGCGAGTTCCAAGGGTTGAGCATGGTTGTAGAGGATACACCGGGTAATCCCTCAACATCAATAGAGATAAATGCCTTCATAATCATCAAACCCGATTATATTCGTAATTTATGTGCATCTCAATATTTAATTTTTGAAACATTAGTATGAAGAAAGGTGAAATGGGGTGAAATGGGTTGAAAAAGTATTGATAGTAACGTTTTCAATAGGCTTTATTCTCATGTCCTTTAATTACTTTTTACTAAACGAATCATACCATCGACTTGAGGAGAATTACAAAGATTTGAATTCAAAATATGAAAACTTGAAAGCTGAGAGAGACGCTCTTCTTCAAAATTTGACATCCGTAGAGCGCTCCTTTAACGAGACTTTGTCCCTGTACGAATCATGGCTTAAGGGCAACATAAGCAGTATCCCTATTCTCTTAGAGAAGATTATTTATCTATCTAATATGCTCTCATGGTATAGGAATTCGTTGTCTTCACCACAAGGGATAGATTATCTCGAAAAACTCACACAACAAGATAGAAATCTCTTCCTACAAAGAGCCGTCAGCAGTGTTCCCGAGGATCTCCCCTTGGATGAATACGTAAATAGGTATGGCGTTCCCATGGCGATCCCCATCTATGTATCCCTGATCACGTATTATCAACCAGACCCGGTCGTTGTCAAAGAGTATTGGAAAATGCCTAATGAGACCTTGGTTGACCTTGGAGGGGATTGCGAGGACTTGTCGCTTTTAGTATTTTCTATATTGGTTAAGACAGGTCACACTAGGACGTATTTGGTGCAGTGGGTTGGAGACAGCGTAGGACATGTCGCTGTCTTAACCTATATATCTGGGAAATGGT
The DNA here is from genome assembly GCA_038827615.1 of Thermosphaera sp. NCBI lineage: Archaea > Thermoproteati > Thermoproteota > Thermoprotei > Desulfurococcales > Desulfurococcaceae > Thermosphaera > Thermosphaera sp. The sequence continues at coordinate 448,691 of JAWBNK010000001.1, read as the reverse complement.
ATTTAATTGATACTGCTGGAAACTGGTATAACGGCTTGAAATCATATCTAAGCTTGAAAATATCGAAAATAAATTACACGTACGAGGCGAAAATTCCTCCCCTGACCATTAGACCGGAGATAAAGGATTGGCTCATAAGCAGTGGTTACGCCTATGTGGATTTAACAGTCCCTCCCAATCAGGAATTCATAGACGGTAGTGACTTGTACTTCCTTCTCAGCCAGTGGGTTTATTATTGGACTTCGAACGGTGCTCATCCCACGGAGTACAGGGTAGTGGGATTTAATATCTACTATGGAAGCTCTTCACTAGTTCAACTCGTTAACTATATTAAAAGCGTAACTAGATGAGCGTAAATTTATATCAGCTCACAGATAATTTTACCGTGGCGTCGCTAATGAAGTGTTTTCAGATGGATAGATCAATCATTTGTATAACGATAGGTGATATAACAGATTTCGTTGGAGACGCTATCGTTAACCCCGCTAACACGTTGGGTATCATGGGAGGGGGAGTCGCTTTAGCGATCAAGAAAAAAGCCGGCCCTGAAATCGAGGAAGAGGCAACCTCTAAAGCTCCAATCTCTATCGGTGAGGCAATCGTAACAAGCGGGTATAGATTGAAGGCCGCAAAAGTTATACATGCCCCAACGGTTGTAAATCCTGGAGACAGATCAAACACCCTATACGTTGTAAAAGCTGTTCAAGCCGCCTTAAATGTTGCAGTTAAATACGGGTTAAAGAGTGTGTCTTTTCCTTTAATGGGGGCAGGGACCGGTGGGTTGTCGATAGAAGATTCTGTTCTGGCAATGCTGAATGGCATAGAAAAGTTCGCCGGGGAATACTTGGAGATCACAATTTATGTCAAGACTCCTATAGAATACGGTAAAGTAGTAGAGATTGTGGAGAAATTTCTTGAAAGAAAACAAAGCATGAAGGTGACGAAATGAGCTCGGCCCCGGAGTCTAGTAAAAAGAGGGCAGCAGTGGATGCCTGCAACCTTGTGAGAACCGCCTTTAGCGATGCTAGGATAATAGGTATCGGAACGGGATCTACGATAAAATACTTCATAGAAGCGTGTTTAGATTTCCTCAGCACTAAGAGTCTCGTTACATCATCCTTCGACACGGGGATTTACTTGAGAAGTAAAGGGGTTAAAAGCATTTTAGATATTAGTTACGCGGAATCCATAGACGTTTATGTGGACGGCGCCGATGAAGTAAGCAGTAAATTAGACCTTATCAAGGGTAGAGGAGGAGCGTTTCTAAGAGAGAAAACACTAGCCCTTCGGGCTTCGGAAAGGATTTACGTGGTTGATCACTCCAAGTACACAGGCAAACCCTATCTCTACTTGAAACCTGTTCCAATTGAAGTAATTCAACTCGCTCTGCCAGACGTCGTGAAATCTCTGAGATTACTAGAAGAAGCTGAAGTCCTCTTAAGGTTCGATAATTCGAAAGATGGACCTGTTGTTACAGACAATGGGAATTTCATAATTGACTTGAAGTTCTCAAAGCCCTTGGAAAACCCCGCGAAAATCCATGAAAAACTTAAGCTCATTCATGGGGTAGTTGACACGGGGATATTTCCCTCGTATCTCGTTGATTATGTGGTTATAGGATACGATAAAGAGTCGTTGATTGTTAAGAAGACTGAACCGGGTTGAGTCCGTGAAGAGGGTAACACATTTATTTGTCGGTGCATCGATAGGGCTTATCTTATGTCATAATCCTTCCCTATGTTTTTACACCATATTACCGAGCGTCATAGGGTCTTACATACCCGATTTCGATTTAAAAAAATCCCATAGAAAGCTTCTGCATAATTTTTTGTCGGCACTAGTTCTCGCAACATTGATGTGGCTCTCACTAAACTACATTAGATTCACCCTGCCTGTGAGCAGGATCACGCTCTTATGGGCTTTCCTTATAGGATATATGTCCCATTTGTTTCTTGATATTCTCACATTAAAGGGCGTGGCACTTTTTTATCCATTTAGCAAAAGGGTTTTCTCGGCTGGCCTATGTAAAAGCAATAGTTTTCTCGCAAACCTTATCTTCGTCATGGTCTCAATAATGATCATTTTGCTCAGAGTGTATGAAATGATTGGGGAAAAGATTTTTTCTTTAATACTAGGATTTTTGCCTTGAAGAAATGATCCTAGATGATAGGAGAGCTAGGCCAACGGATATTATTACCAATCCAATGTACCCTACCGTTATAAAGGTGTAAGCTTCGTTTCTGAGTTCTTCAGCCTTTTTAAGCTCGTCTTCTATTGAAAGGATCCTTGTTGATAAACCGGCATTAATGGATTGACACTCGCCTAGCCGAGACTGAAGATTCGTCAATGTTGCATTTAACTCATTGATTCGAAGTTGTAACTCGGTTATTGTTGCATTCATCTCGTCAATGGTTTTCTCCTTGATGCTTATCAAGTTGGTCAATGTGCCGATGCTGGGGTTGAAGCCCTGCGATAACATGAAAATATATTCTATAATATCAGATGTGTCTAAACCAGCACCGTTTGCCAGGTTGACAGTGCTTCGAGGAGTGAAAAATATGAGTCCATCGCCGACCCCTTCTACCCACGGAGTGGCGATCTCTAAATATGTTTCATGATTAAGATTAATTAACGTGAAATTGAGGTACGGCTCTTGAGAGAGAAATGTGTAGAGATCGTTGATCCTTCCTGTTACATTTAAAAATCCTCTTGTTATCCTGTTGCCCGGGAAGTTATCCATAGGTTCCCCTATCAGCTGGAAGGGGTTCACCAACACTACAGTTGAACCGGGTTTTCCTGATAAGTATTGCGATATAATACGGCTCAACGAATCGCTGATCAATTTGGCGGCTTCACTCTTGTTGACGCGACTGTCGATATTGTTAATGAAACGGTAGTAAGGATAGTATAAGATATGGACCTTCGCGCTAGACCTTGATAGGGCTGTGGTAACTGTTTTTTCGAAAGCCAGCACAGACTCGTTGATCCACCATTTCACTGCGTCGTCAGGGGTTAGTTGAGACATTATTTCCTCACGGTACAAGAACCAAAATGGGAGAGTGCCGGTGAACTCTCCCAACCCTGGAGATTGCCAGCCAAGAGAGGATATTGTACCAGGGAAGAAGACTGTTGCACTCGTCTGATTTATGTCTACGAGGTAAAACTTAATATAGTAAGTTCCATTCTTCAAAACACTGTTATCATTGACAGCAACTCTTGCCTCGGAAGAGACCTTAGTAGTCACATTGATGTTCAGTGTCACATTATACGAGTTAAGGAATATTCTCAGTAAATCATCCTGAAGTGTGAAAGTAAGAGTCGTGTTCAAAATCTCCCATTCGAGTGTCCCGTTTATCTCCACGGTGAATATGCAGGGAGGTATCGTTCTATTTAAAGAATCATAGGCCGGATTAAAGGCATATGGATGTTTAACGGGGTCTACTATTAAGACGTTTAAAAGGCTTACATTGCCCCATAAATCAAGCAGCTGACTCTGATTAACACTATTATACCACGATATGACTTCCCCCTTCATTGAAGCAAATACCTCGTTTATTGGAATCACATCATAATATTGTTTGTTGTGCGTGAATAACTGATATAAGAATAAATCGTAATCATATGGGGGTAATGGATGGAGTTTTGACAGCCCATAATCACTTATGTTTAATTTGTTCGCGAGATAAGATGCTTCTTCCCAACTAATTCCAGGCGATATAATAACAAGAATCTCACTGCTTGGTGTGGAATCCGTTATAATAGGAGCAGACAAAACGTACAATGTGATCAAAATGATGGCGGTTTTCCATGAATCCCTAGACATAATCTCACCTTGTTAAAAAAGTTATTTCGGGCTGAGTTTAAAAGTATATAATTCTCGATGATATTTTTAAGTAGTATGATGTTGTTTTCAACATAAATTGTGGTGAGTAGGATACTTGATTAACGAGCTTATTACACATGGGTTTAAGCCTCGACCCACCGGCTCCGAGATATTGTTCTCCACGCTTGACGACCTATATAAAACCGCTCTCTCTCAAGAAGAAAAATTATTCGCTAAAAAAATCTTGGAAACTTATGAGAGGATAACTACTGATAGGCCAGCTTCAGCTGGCATATTAAATGTATTGAGAAACATCATTGAGTCGTTTCTCGCAAATGGGCTAAACGGGATCGCCTCAACAATAAACGAATTGAAAACAAGTTACGATAAAGCTCTGTGGGCTGCCTCAGAGGTAGCGTGTAAAAGAGTTTCTAAAGGAGATAAGTTGATGACGAATAGCAACAGTTTGGCTATTAGAAGATTTTTCACAAGACTTAAAGAAGAAAATATTGATGTAGAAGTGTATGTTCCAGAATCAAGGCCTGGGCTTGAAGGAATTTTACTAGCTGAGTTTCTCGAAACCCTAGGCTTTTCGGTCAATATAATCGTTGATTCGGCAATTAGGTATTTCATGAAAAATATTGACAAAGTCTTCCTTGGAGCTGAGGCAGTTGCAGCCAATGGGGCAACTGTGAGTAAGGCTGGTTCCAGCTTAATGGCACTAGTGGCTAAGGAGGCAAGGGTGAGGGTTTACGTGATCGCCCCGTTAATCAAATTTAGCTTTGAATCCATTTACGGCGAAATGATCAAGTTGCCAGAAGGTGGCTGGGAGCTACTGATGAGCGAAGAAGTTCGCAGAACCCTTCCCGAGAACTACGTTGCAAGAGCTCCTATATACGACGTAACCCCTCCCGAGTATGTGGATGCTGTGGCAACCGAGTATGGCATATTTTCACCTCAAGCCATACCTATCTTATTGAGAGAAGTATACGGGTCATACCCGCCGAGCATCACGCCTTTATCTAAACTAGTAAAAAGATTGAAGGAGGTGTACAATCTTTGACCGGAGACTCGGTTCCGCCAAGGGTGCTTGAAATAGCCAATGGAATCAAAACAATGCAAATAAGGGGGGCAGGGAAAATCGCCAGATCTGCCGCAGAAGCGCTTAAAATAGCTGCCTTAGAATATAATGGTGAGGAAAACATCACGTTGTTTAAAAAATATATAGGAAGAATAGCTGACATTCTCCTAGCGACCCGCCCGACTGCTGTCAGCCTCCCCAACGCTGTGATGTATGTCCTCAACGGGCTTTACAAGTCTAATCCGAACACGCTAGATGAAGCTGTCAAAGCGGTAGTATCAACAGCTGAAAGGTTCATCGAGGAGAGCATAAACGCTGTTAAACTAATAAGCGAGGCAGCGGCAAAAAGGATCAAAGAAGGTTCAGTAGTTTTAACACACTGCCACAGTTCCGTGGCAGTTAGCGCGATCACAGAGGCATATAAAATGGGGAGGGTAGTGAAAGTATATAGTACTGAGACACGCCCCTTCTATCAGGGAAGAATAACCGCGAGACAATTGTTGGAAAACGGTGTTCCCGTCGTTCAAATCCCCGACAGCGCCGTAAGATACATCATGCACGAAATAGACCACGTAATTATTGGAGCCGACACTGTAGCAAGCAATGGTGCAGTCGTGAATAAAATAGGGACAAGCCAAGTAGCCCTAGCCGCAAAGGAGGCTAGAGTTAGAGTTTATGTCGTAGCCGAGACGTACAAGTTTTCCCCGACCACGTTAATCGGTGAACCCGTTCCAATCGAGTTTAGAGAGGCAACGGAGGTCGTCCCCGAGTCATGGTATAGATTACATTCAAAGATTAGGGTGTTAAATCCATCATTCGATGTGACGCCCCCAGAGTATATTGATGCGATCATAACAGAGATAGGTGTAATTCCACCTCAAGCGGCTATCCTGGTATTAATGGAGAGGATGGGGTGGGCCTTAGATAAGATTAAACAAGGGGGATTGACAAAGATTAGATTTGAAGATATCTCGGAGTAGGGGGTTTATGCAAGAGGAAATGAACAAGTTAAAAAGTGAGATAATAAATTTGATCGACGACTCCACTATCCCCGTAGTAAAAGAAGCTTTTTACTCTAATCAAGAAGTGGAAAATATAATGGAAAGATTATACAAGGAATGGGAGAAAAACGGAAACAAGGGGATTCCATTAGACTATGCCACACACGAAGAACTAATCATCTTACATAGGATCGCCAAACAAGTAGTTGACTCACCTTATGAAGAATTGTCAAGGACGTATATTAGAAAAGCAATGGGTCTCAATGAAGCCGGAAAGGAGAAGAGGAGATTTTGGAGAAGACTATTTAAAAAAGATTAATCCAATAACTTTGTTAATGGGGTGAACCTTGTCGAACACTGATCTAAGAGAGAAAATAGTGAGAGTACTAGAGAGTATTGTAGACCCCGAGATCGGGATAGATGTATACAATCTGGGTTTGATATATAATATCGAAATAGTTGATGAGAAAAGGGTAAAAATAGACATGAGTTTAACAACGATGTTTTGTCCTTTAGCCTCGACTCTGCCGCTAATGGTTATAGATCAGTTGAAAGAGGCTTTAAATCTCGATGCCGACATCAACATAGTCTACGACCCACCTTGGACGCCTTTGAGAATGACTCCAAAGGGGCGGGAAATGTTCAAGGAGAGGTTTGGTTACGATATCGTAGAACAATATGAAGCGTCTATTAATCCTAGACAAGAGTAGAGTAAGAGGCACTCTTTTTTATATTTGAGGAAGCATTCTATGAAATAGTGAAAGATAGGTGGTATGATTGTCGTGGAGTATACTGACACTGCTCCGTGAAAACCCGGATGAGTTAAAAAATCACGTGAAAAAGCGATACATGGAACCATCCATCGTTGACGAAGCCTATAGGCTAGACATGGAGTGGAGAAAGCTTCTAACTGAGGTACAAGAAGTAAGACACCAACACAATGTAATAAGTAGGGAGATATCTAAAGCCCCTCCCGAGAGGAAAGAGGAGTTGTTGAAAGAGGCGAAGAATCTTCTATCTCAATTAGAGATCTTAGAAGCCAAGCTAAAAGAGCTTGAAACTCGCAGGGAAGAGGTTTTATGGCGGTTACCAAACATCGTCCATGAAACCGTGCCGATAGGTCCTGACGACACATTCAACGAACCAATTAGGTTCTGGGGTAGACCCAAAGTTTGGAGGGGCTTTATCGACCAGTTCAAGGAGCAAACCGAAAAATATGGTTTCAAAGTGGATTTCGAGATAATCGACTGGAAGCCCGTTGGACATGCTGACATGTTGGAGAATGTGTTAAAGCTTGGAGATACTGTGAAGGCTGGGGAGGTTGCTGGAAGCCGGTTCTATTATCTTTTCAACGACCTAGTGTTTCTAGACATGGCTCTTCTGATGTACGCCATAGACTATTTAACGAGTAAAGGATTCACACTCGTCCTTCCCCCATATATGCTACGCCACGATGTTATGTCGGGGGTTATCGACCTCTCAACATTTAGAGATGCTATCTATAAGATTGAGAATGAGGACTTGTACTTGATTGCAACGGCCGAACACTCGCTAGCCGCACTCCATTACAATGAAGACTTAGAGGAGGAGTCGCTCCCCTTAAAGTACGCAGGAGTAAGTCCATGCTTCAGAAAGGAGGCAGGAGCTGGTAGCAGGGATTTAAAGGGAATATTCCGAGTTCACCAATTCCATAAGGTGGAGCAATACGTGTATGCCAAGCCCGAAGAGAGCTGGGAATTGATGGAGGAGTTAATAGGAAACGCTGAAGAATTGTTTAAAGGGTTGGAGCTTCCATTTAGGGTAGTTAATATAGCAAGCGGAGACCTGGGAGCTCCTGCTGCGAAAAAATACGACCTCGAGACCTGGATGCCGGCCCAGGGCCTGTTTAGAGAGATGGTCAGCTGTAGCAATACGACGGATTGGCAGTCATATAGGCTTAAGACGAGGCTGATTAGGAGAAAAGGAATGGTTAAAGAGTATGTTCACACATTGAACAGTACAGCCATAGCAAGTACGAGAGCGATTACGGCTATTCTTGAAAACCATCAGCTTGAAGATGGAACCGTCTACATACCCAAGGCCTTGAGAAAGTATTTGGAAATATTTAGGGCGGCCCCGAAAGACTATATACATCCTGTTAAAAAAGAAAAAGCCAGCTAAAACCGGTTTTTGTCTCCTATTCACCCTGTGGTTTAAAAAATTGATCATGGGTGATTATTCTACGGGTGCTTTCATGGAGCAAGAGTTCCCGGAGGTAGCAAAAGTCATCGTGGAAATCTATCTCGACTTTAGCGAAGAAAGCGATAAGGCCCTTAAAACACTTCTATCAGTAGCGGAGGAATTATTAGACGAGCATATATGGGTTGATGTCATTCCCCATCACGTATGGTTCACCGATCCCCTAGAGGCTGAGGTCATGGATCTTCCAAAAATCATAATAAATGGAAAAATACGGTTCATCGGAAAAGCTCCCGACAGAGCGGAGATAATATCAGCTATTCGCGAAAGGATTGGAATGCCTGCGATTAAGAGCGAGGAAATCGAGATCGAAACAGCAAGGTATTTTGATGGGGGTTTTAGAGAGGTAGCCTTTGCATCCTCATGAGGATTCACTAGTTTTGCTTTTGAAGATTTATAAGGGATGAAAAACAAATTTTATATTGCAGAGCCACCCACTGCCGTGGGATGCGAAAAATACGCAACATACCAGCATGTATTTGAATTGATATTTGGTATACAGGATTTTTAGCCATCTCACTGAGTGAGTATACAATAAATAATATCAAAACTTTAGCACAACTTTAGACAGTATTTTCAACCGGGCAGTGGGTGGCGATGAAGCCTTTTTTCAAGCCATACCTCTGTTTCCTCAATACTTTTGTATGCCGACTCTGTTACATTGTTCAACTTTGTAAAATACGCTACAAGAGTTCCGAGGAAAAAGTCTCCCGCGCCGGTTGCATCTTTAACAACTTTTCCTTTATGTGGTATTTTTAACACCTTTCCATCAGAGATTATGGTGACGTCTCCCGGACCATTAGTTATTACTAGTGCTTTTCCACGCGAAAATTTTGTCAATTTCTCTATTATTTCATTAAATGAGAAATTGTTGATCAACGCTCTTGCCTCATCAACATCCATGTGAAGAATCTCAATTTCCTTTAATACTTCAATTAATAACGGTCCGGGTTTCAATACTATGGAATCTCCTTGCTTCATTCGTATGAAACCCTGAATATCTCCCGCCAGAATCGATGATTTAACTGCAAGTCTTTTAACCAAATTTACAGATATTTCTTGAAGAACGGGGTTAACTATGGCAATACAATCTTCTTCATGAATACAGTGATCATACAATTGAGGAGCTGTTCTAATAACCTTAAAATACCTAGACCCTCTCGAATCATACATAAGATAGAATATGTTATAATCGCTTGAGTACTGGAGTGGTTTAACATATTTGTAAACTGGATGGTCTATAATTGGATGCGATACTATAGAATAGATTTCAACCTCAAATCCACGCATCAATAATGGTAGACTGGAGTAAAAAACCCCTCCTCCATATTGCCAACGCTTTTTCAGCTGATCGTTGATTAAATCAAGAGTAGGGTTCCCATACAAGCAGAATCTCTCAGTCAGTCGTCTTCTCACCCATTCGTTTTCGTATCTCCTCAATTTTCGCCGCCAGGCCTCTTCCATGAAACACCCGTATATGCTCGATGAGATCATCAATCGAGAAGAAAAACGATAACTCTCCTCTAGTATCGGAGTGGTGTGTATTTTTCGAGTTACATGTCGCGTCTGCATTTAAACAAATCGGGCAAGCTATGAGACCTGTGACTTTGTCCCTACATGTCGTTATAATTATTCCATTACTTTCAAATCTCATGGGCTCCCATCTGGGCTCCCATGTATACGCCATTATTCTTCAACCCCGTTTAACATGATTCATTGTAATTTCGGCAAGATCACCGAATTATCGAAATCCTCAAGATTGAAGGAATTTGTCTCCAGTTTCTTTACATCGTATTTTTTAACGTATTTTAGAAAATCTTCAACTGGTCTAATCGGCAGATTTAATCCTTTAATCCAATAATGGATAGGGAGCACGTTTCTAGGCTCAACGGCTTCTATTATTTCCCATGCTTCGCTAGGCTCAATAGTATAAAACCCGCCTACCGGGATCATTAAAATGTCGGCACCATGAAGCTTCGATAAAAGCTCCGCGGGCGGCTTATCCCCTATATCGCCCATGTGAACAATGCGTTTGTTCCGCAATTCAACCATGTAGACTGTGTTAATCCCCCTTCTTTTACCGGCTACTTTATCATGAAATGATTCGAACCCGTAGATAATTAAATCATCTATTACTGCCTGACCGATAAATTCTTTGAATACTCTGGTATCTTTTTCGCTGACTACTTCAACCGCATTGTGATCAAAATGGTTATGTGTAACTAGGACTAAGTTGGCTTTCACGTTGGGTTTTTTCAAGCCAATGCTTCCACCGTCATGAGGGTCGAATACTAGAGTATACTTATTGGGTGTTTCTACAGAGACGCACGCATGACCATGCCAAGTAATCTTCATTCATCTCACAATCTAGAGTTATATTTTCAATCTTATATATCGTTTTTAACTTGGAGATGATTATGAACATCTATGACGTGATTGGTTTCATAGGTGTTTTCATCGTATTTGTTCCCCAGACCTTATTTTTCTTATCACACGCATTTTTCTACGCTTTATCGAGAAAGTACAAGTCAGCCCAAGAATACATAGGAGAGGTTTACAACAGAACTGTTAGCTTCATTACTCCTGTGAGGAACGAACCACTAGAGTATGTTGAAGGTCTCCTCGACTATGTGAGCAAGCTGGGTCTTCCTAATTATGAAATCATAATTGTATCTGATGATGAGGAGGAGACTAAAAACAAATTACTCGAGAAGGTCTCAAATTGGAGGAACATGGGATATAACGTGTGGTTCGTATGGAGGGCTAAGCCCATTGGATACAAGTCCGGCGCATTAAATGTTGGCTTATATGCTTCTAAAGGAGACTTCGTGTTCCCCCTAGACGTTGATTGTCGTCCTGAGAAATGCCTCATAGGGAAGGGAATTGGTATAATGTTGAAAGACCCCAGAGTAGCAGGTGTCGTGGGGCGATGGGAACCTATAGATATCACAGAGAGACTTGCTCAGGCCGTTGGCCTAGCAATGAAGACGATGGTTGAAATCTTGTTTAAGGGGAGAAGCGTGCTGGGGTTGAGCGTTTTTCCACTTGGGACGGGGACTGTTTTCAACTCGGAGATTCTAAAGAAAGAAGTGAAGGGCTGGGATCCTGCGAGAATACAAGACGATATGGAGATAGGGTGCAGGCTGATGAGCAGAAGATTCAGGATCATGTATTTAGACGGATGTAAAGCTTATGTTGAGGTACCCAATACTTACAAGGGTCTTAGAATCCAACAGGCTCGTTGGGCCTACGGGGCAACCGATGTATTCATTTCAAGATTTAAGGAAATAGTCAAATCACCACAGAGGGTTATCGGTAAGATCGAGGCTTCAATGTTTCTTCTCCAATACCTCCCAGCAATGCTGGCTTTTTTGGGAACAGGGATGTTAGCGCTAATATCAATTTTATCAGGTACTGAGTACTTAGGGAGACACTACTACATTTTGATTCTGTGGTTGACTGCAGAATCCGTATACGCGGCCATTCTCTATCATGAAATCAGAGATATTGTTAGAAACTCGTGGAAAACGATCGTAAATCTTGGCCGGAACGCTGCTATCGTGACTGCTTTAACTCCTCACCTCTCCTGGAGCATGATTCAAGCGTTTGCCCGCGTAAAGATAACGTATAAGAGAACACCGAAGGGCCGCTTTGAATATTTAGCCTTTACTCGCAGAGTTCCTACTGAATTCTTAACTGGACTACTATTCCTAGCGTTGAGTATCATTCTTTTCGCGAAGGAATTGACTCTTACAGGTATATGGGTGTTGATGCAATCTCTAGGCTTTCTATATGTAACCTTTAGATGGCCCAACGACGTCTTTAGAAAGTAGGGTGTTGAGAATTAAAAAGTGTTTTCACCATCTATCCCCGTGGGTAGAGGCTTGATTAGAGTTTTAAGCGAAGATTTCACAAGCAAAGAAGTATTTCAAATGCTACTCCCTTTCATCGCCGATTGGTTTAAAGAGAGTTATGGAGACTTCACACCGGTTCAACGTAAGACCATTCCACTCGTAAAAAAGGGGGGCAACATATTAGTCTCCAGCCCCACCGGCACAGGTAAAACCCTAGCTGTTTTTCTCGGCATCATTGACAACCTATACAGAATCTATTTATCCGAAGGGAGATTGCCAGAAGGGGTCCTGGTCATTTACGTGAGTCCGCTGAGAGCTTTGAATAACGATATGAAGAAAAATTTAATTGATCCGGTCCAGGGTATAATAGATAAGGCCGAAAACTACGGAATTAAGCTTCCCGAGATAAAAATAGGCGTGAGGACTAGCGATACTCATCCTTCAGAGAAGCAGAAGATGCTGAAGAATCCTCCGCATATTCTGATTACCACTCCCGAAAGCCTAGCGATAGCTTTAAACGCTCCCAGATTCAGGGAAAAATTGAAAAACGTAAGGACAATAGTAATTGATGAAATACACGAGCTTGCATCAAGCAAGAGAGGCAGTCATCTATCATTGAGCGTTGAGCGGCTTGAAAATCTCGTTGGAGAAAAAATTCAGAGAATAGGGCTCAGCGCAACTATATCCCCGTTAGAAGAAGTTGCATTATTTCTCGTAGGGTACAAAGACGATGAAAATCCTAGAGAGTGTACCATAATAGATGCAAGATTCGACAAGAAGATCGATATAAGGGTAGTGGTGCCTGTAAAGGATTTGATTCATGCAAGCGCGGAAGAATTGAACGAGGCAATTTACAAAGAATTGATTAGGACAATAAGAAAACATAAAACAACACTTGTATTCACAAACACGAGAAGCGCTACAGAAAGAGTTGTGTTCAAACTAAAGAAGACCATGGAGAACAACAAGGTAATTGACATAGATGATGTCGAGGCACATCACAGTAGTCTAAGCAGAGACGTAAGGCTAGACATTGAGAATAAATTGAAAAATGGTAGATTGAAGGCTGTTGTAAGCTCAACCTCGTTAGAACTAGGAATTGATATCGGTTATATTGATGTCGTAGTGCTACTGAGCAGCCCTAAAAGTGTTACGAGACTTCTACAGAGAGTGGGGAGGGCTGGTCACCATATTCGAGAAGTCAGCAAGGGAAGATTGATCGTCGTTGACAGGGATGACCTGGTCGAGTGTACGGTGTTGGCTAAGTTGGCCTTAGAGAGAAAAATAGATAGAATAAGGATTCCTAAAAACCCGCTCGATGTGTTAGCACAACACATTGTTGGCCTCTCACTGGAAAACAAGTGGAGAATTGAGGATGCTTTCAAGCTTGTCAAGCGTTCGTATAGCTTCCATACCTTGGATTACAACGATTTTATAAGTGTTGTGAAATATCTGGCCGGAGAATTGGGAGATTTCTACGAGTATCAAAGAGTTTACTCAAAGATATGGTTTGATGAGAAAGAAGGTGTGTTCGGACGCAAGAAGACTTCGCGGATGATATACTATCAAAACTTGGGGGTGATTCCGGATGAGTCCAAAGCACACGTTTTCACAACTGACGGAAAATATGTGGGGGACTTGGAGGAGGCTTTTGTAGAGTATTTGGTACCCGGCGACCTATTCGTTCTCGGAGGAAGAGTATACGAATACCTTGAAAGTAAAGGATTCAAAGTGAAAGTTCGCCCGGCAGATGGGCAAAGGCCGACTGTTCCAAGCTGGTTTAGCGAAATGCTTCCTTTGGCATATGACTCAGCCATTGAAGTTGGCAAGTTCAGGCGACAGGTCTCCGAACTAATAGATGCACTTGGCAAGGAGAAAGTTGTAGAATACATTATGAAACACTATCATTTAACAAGGAAGGCCGCTGAAACCATATACGACTACATTAAGATGCAAAAGCTCTACACTAAAGCACCAGTTCCTTCAGACAAGAACATCCTTATTGAGATCTACGATGAGTCAGACAGGAGAAACGTTATTGTACACTCAATGTTCGGCAGGAAAGCTAACGACGCATTATCGAGAATCTACGCCTACTACATTGGAAAAGCGCTGAGAGTAAACATCAAGCTTACAGTAACAGATACAGGGTTCATGCTAACACTTCCCGGTCACCCATATCTGGACTGGAGAGAAGTGTTGATAAACATACCTGCAGATCAGACCAGCTTGTTCGATATCCTAATCTCGATCGTCAGGAAAACAGAATTAATCAAAAGAAGGTTTAGACACGTTGCTTTAAGAAGTTTCATGCTCCTAAGAAGGTATAGGGATTCCGAGAAGAGCCTCACAAAGCTACAGGTAAATGCTGAAGAATTGCTTAAGGCAGTCGAGGAGATCGAGAATTTCCCTGTCCTGAAGGAAACATATAGGGAAATATTGATGGATTACATGCATCTAGATGAGGCTGTCGACATACTAAAGAAGATCAAGTCCAACGAGATAGAGGTGAACTTAATAGGGCCTTTCGACGTCCCCTCACCCTTTGCACACAATATAGTAGTCCATGGTTACAGTGATGTGGTTTTAATGGAAGACTTTAGAAAAATGCTGATGAGGCTTCACGAGAAAGTCGTCGAGAAATTAAGGTCTAGTGTAAGTAATAATTTTAAGGATACTGCTTCTCTTCGCCAGGAGTCTTAGAGGGTTTTTCAGCCTTTCTCAATAGATTCTCAAGCTCTTCTTCTTTCAACTCAAATACGGATTCGGCAATAAATTTAACATACTCATCGCCAGGAGTGGCCTTAGGAAATCCTATCCTGATCGCTAACGCTTTCTTCAGAGCTTCCTTGTATTCCTTCGATTTCACCTCTCCTTTAAAGATCATCTCTGCTAATTTGAACGCAATAAAGAATTTGACATATTTGTAAACTGTTGATTCCTCCTCGGGAACAGCTTCCCTCGTCTTGTGGAGTATTTTTGCAAATTCCTCCTCGTTCAAGAATCCCAGAATGAATTTCGTAAGGGGGACTCTTAACATGCGAGCTATAGTATTACTATCAATCACTCCCGTTATTGAGTTCTCTTTTAAAATCTTCCGGGCTACTTCATAATCATTCTTTAAGATATAGTCTATAGCTCTCTCGTAAGCCTCTTCAAGATAAAATATCCTCTCGAAAAGATCCGAATATTCTTCATGAAGGTTTAGACCATACTTTCCAACGACATATATCGTGGCTAGCTCTTTATCATAAATATCTGGTGGAAACGCCTTGCCCCTTATCGGTTGAAGCCCTTGTTTTTCATACGTTTTCCTCAACAATTCTATCGCCTCACTCCTAGTTATCTCCCTCCCTCGTTTGATTACTTCGCTTAAAATGTTTACGGCCACTTGAATTCTTTTCTTATAAGGAGTTCTCTCCCTCACTTAACCCACCTTTCCCAGCTCTCTCTTCAAAAACCTCTTAAGCTTCAAATCCAAGCTCGTTACCCCAGAGTAAACTCTCACTTTAGATCCATCCAAACTAATCTTGATTTTAACATTCCTAATATTCGAAATATTTTTTTCCATTTTAATAACAATTACGACGTTCTTATCCCCTATTTTCACAATCGTCGAACTTACTCTTCCGTAATAATCATTAAGCATCTGATTGATTCTCGACACGATTCGTGATAAAACTTCACTTTTCAACAAAATCCCCAATATTCTTCCATAAGGGTTTTAACCGAAGCATGCCTAGATTCTCCGCTATCTCAATTAACCACCCAGAGACTAATCGTGCTATCTCTCTTTTACAATACTCCTGGGAGACCTCGATTTTGAAATAGATTCGACAAGCATCTCTAGCAGGTATTTCGGATATCTTTCCAACATATTTTTTCTCAAAGTAATCCATAATATCCGAGAGGGTTAACTCATCGCCGGATTTGAGAAGTGCTTCCAACTCCTTTAAATCATCAGTTGATGGTATAGGGTCACATTGTTGACCAGTGTACTCTTTGCACAGCTTATAGTACTCCAGAAGAAGTTGGTAAGAACTTACCACTCTCCCAGACGCCATAAATAACTCGGTTGCCAAGAAATCACCGTTGTTCTAATATTACTTCTTCGATCAGTTTCCTTACTTTTTCCCTATATTTTTCATCGAGCATCTTGTAAAGCAAGCGTAAAGCGGAAACCAGATCGCTAATGATTATACTATATACTTTCTCTTCCTCGTACGGGGCCAGTATACTCAGTGCTTTTAAAATCACTTCATCACTAGGATGGGTCTCTCTCTTCATATATTTCCTTATCGCAGTAGATGTTACACCTAATTCTTTGGCGAGATCTGTTAAACTCCTTGTAGATATTAGAGTTTCAATTATCCTGAATCTTGCATCTTTGCTGAGCCAGTGTACAGGAATCCCTGGCGCATCATTCTCCATATTGAAATCATCAACATCGATATACCTAGTCAATCAGCAACCCTCGAACAAAAACTATATTGCTCTTCTGGACTATTTATATGTTAAATCAGCATTAAGAAGCATGGTGAGCCACGATTGAAACAGAGAGCAATAGTTTTCGATGGTACTTTGAATTTGATTGAGCGCCCTGCAATAGTTTTGAACCCAGGGTTTATTCTGGTTAAGCCTCTCGAAGTCTATCTGGGTTTTATCGAGAAATTATTAACAAGTGGTTCCATTCCCTTAAGCACTCCCATAATACCGGGTTCTATGGGAATTGCCAAGGTCATAGAAGCTTATAACGGAGACTCAAGCATTATCGGTAAATTAGTTGTAATATCTCCATTCAATGCTGAGAAGTTTCTGGGTTTAGAACGGGACGGATTGTTATCTAATTACGCAGTTATCCCCTCTAACTATATTCATAGTGTGGTGGAGAGGCCGGGACCATATTACGTAATGACTCCTTTGATCCACCACGCATTAGAGATCGCTGAAAAAATACGCGAAACACCTCTTATTCTTGGATGTGAGCTACTTTCGTTATTTGTGGGATTATACTCTAGGGAGAAAGGCTTCGAACCAGACTTTATATGTGAAGGCGATTCAAGAGACATTCATAGATTTAATTTCAAAGTATTAAAATCAATAAGCGAAGTACCCAGCAGGATGAATACACTAGTTATTACAACATACAATCCTATTCTAACCTCAAACATTGTAGATAAGACTAACCCAGAGCACATAGTAATTTCCCCGTTCTCCTTTACATCTCTGCTAAAGCTTCCGCTAAAGGATAGAGTGATAATAGAAAGAGTAAATAAGTTTCAAACAATGCATCCGGTTGATGTTGGCAAAGCAGTGCAGTTAATCAGAAACTACGTTAGAACTGTTGAAGTGGATGATGTTGAAAAAACTAGAGGGCTTTTCCCGCCTCGCGGACTGGGCGTTATCGTCAAATACTCTAAACTACTTCAAACTCTCCTTAATGAATGAGGCCAGTCTTGAAATACCCTCTTCTATCTGTTCTTCACTCGGATAGCTGAAGTTCAGTCTCATACTATTTCTACCCGTACCATCAGGGTGAAAACTTCCCCCGGGAACATATGCTACTTTGTACTGCATTAAGGCTTTTTCAAGCAGTACGTCAGAGTAAAATTTGTCGGTTTTAACATATGTGAACACGAACAAGCCTCCCACCGGCTTATAGTATTGGACAAGTTCGCCCATTTCATCATCGATCGCCTTTACCATGACGTCCCTTTTCCTCCGGTAGCGTGGGACCGCTTTGTTCACAGTTTCTATTATAATTCCTCTTTTAACGGCCTCAGCGACTATATATTGGTTTAAAGTGGGAGAGTGTAAATCCACATACTGTTTGATTAATTCAAATTTGCGAATTAGTTCGTGATTTGCTATTATCCATCCAATCCTTAATCCCGGAGCCAATATCTTGCTGACCGTGCTCATGTATATTACTCTACCCTCACTATCCATACTTTTCAGAGAGGAAACCTCCACGTTCGGCTCGAATATTATATAGCTATACGGATCGTCTTCTACAATCAATAAATCATATTTAGAGGCTATTTCGAGCAAGTGTTTCTTTCTATCTTTATCCATGGTAGTGCCAGCAGGGTTCTGGCCCACTGGTATAACATAAATGAATTTCACTCTCTCTCTTCTCTCGGCTAGTTCTTTGAGTTTCTTTTCTAATGAATCGGTTTTAATTCCCTTCTCATCTATGGGGATGCCCACGATTTTTGCACCAGAGTTTTTAAAAGCTCCAAGGGCGGCAAGATAAGTAGGGTTCTCCGTTATGATTGTGTCACCAGGGTCGATCAGTGCCCTTGCAATGATATCTAGAGCGGATTGGCTTCCAGTGGTTATGATGATGTCCTCGGCATCTGCACTGATATACCTGTATCTCCATACGAAGTCGCTCAAGGTTTCCCTGACTTCAATGATACCTTTTGTTTCACTATACTGAAGCGCGCTATCCCCGTATGTTTCAATAACATATTTCGATATTTCAGCCAGTTTCTCTTTCGGAAATGTTGCTGGGTCTGGAATGCCTCCGGCAAAGCTAACTATGTCTTTTCTCTCGCGAATTAAGGCAAGCAATTCTCTTATCTCTGATGCTTTAATTTTTTTAGCTAGTTCACTATAATATTTCGTATAATCAAGCAAAGCCGCTTCCCCGGTGGATATATATCAGTAAATAGAATATAAACTTTTAGGTAGTTGAAAATGGAACTCAATATAATATATAAAAATCCTTTAAAAGTTGCCTCAAGAATAGCCTATGTTTACCCAAGTTTATATGAAATCATGCATTCAAGTTTAGTTGTTGACTTAATATATTTTTATTTGAACGCTAAACAAGAGATCTACGTGGAAAGATTCTGCAGTAAACGATTGAGAGGAGCTGAGGAGCCCCCGCGTTCTTTGGAAACGAGATCTCCATTAAAGGATTTCGATCTAGTTGTTACATCAATTCACTATGAACCAGATATTGTTAACTTGGTAAGACTTCTGAAAGCGGGTGGTTTAAGCCCTTTTAGACAAACCCGTTCAATACCAGTAATAGCCGGCGGGCCAGTTGTAATGGAAAACCCCATACCATACTCAGATATTATAGATGCTTTCATAATAGGCGAGGTAGAAACCACTATTTTTAAAATCGTTGAAAAATGGCTTGAATTCAAAGATAATAAAAAAGTCTTTTTAGAGGAATTGAGCAAGTTTGATTTCGTTTATGTTCCAGGCATCAGCGATAAAGAGGTTTTCAAGGCTTTTCCGGAGGACTTGAATAGGGCTTTTTACCCTGTAAGGCAAATCGTCAACACTGATGTTGAACCCGTTTTTGGAAAAGGTTTCAAGCTTGAAGTAAATAGGGGTTGTCAATTCTTTTGTTCCTTCTGCATGGAGTCGAGAGTGATGTCGCCGTATAGGGAAAGAAGTTTATCAACCTTAAAGGACTTGATCGAGAAGCATCTTGAAATAAATCCTTATGAAAAACGTGTAGTAATGTACTCATTATCTTTTCCAATTATAAGGGATCATGTGAGATTTCTTGAATTCCTTGAGGAAAATCAATTGATTGCTACACTACCATCGATCAGACTCAACCAGGTGAATCAGGACTTACTCGATATATTGAAAAATCTTGGGCAGAACACTCTAACGATAGCCCCAGAATCCTTTGCTTTTCTCAGTCAGAAGTTGTTCTTCAAATATATCAAACCATGCGAATGGTTCCAGGAAAAAATCACTTCAATCTTGGATAGAGGATTCAATTTGAAAATCTACCTTATATACGGGGCTCCGTGGGATTCGCTTGACCTAGTTAGAGAAAATATCGAATGTATCAAATCCATATTCAAAGAAGCTAAGAAAAGGCGTAGAAAGATAGTTATATCTTTGAATCCACTGATAGCTAAACCCCATACTCCGTTTCAACACCTTGGAATTCTATCTTCTGAGAAGTTGAGGAGTATTCTCAAAATCTATATGGAAAATCTAAGAGGATCAATAGAGGGTAGGCTTTATGACATTGATTGGGCTACCGTCCAGGTTTTTCTCGCACTATCCGAGCAGCCGTTGGGAGATTTAATCGTTTCATGGGCCGAGAGTGGGGGTGGCTTGTCCAGTTTCAAAAAAATATTGAAGAATTATAAGAATTATAAGACTAGTTTAAAAAGGGTCTTCGTTGGATATGGGATAGATGAAGAACTCCCCTGGGGCTTCATAAGGCTTCCCGGGCAGGCGGAAACCGTTACCAGGACTCAAGCAAGAATTATTCTCTCCTTTATTAGTAGAGAGAGAAAGGCTAATAAAGAGTAAGCGCTGATTATTAATGGCAAGTCCCTTGGTTTCTTTACTTGAAGCAAGTTAAGTATTTCATCCGTGAAAAGATTTCGGTGAGGCTGAATGAAATAGATGATGATGGTTAGCTGAATTTGAAGGAAAGAGTCCCGACCGGGAAAAATGTCTGTGTGTTCTATACGGCTAGATGATGCCAAGATGGCTGGAATTTCAAGTAACGAATATATCTCGGATAAAAAAATTTCATTGTAAATTTTCAGAAGATAGTTTACACGTGGCATGGACGTTGCAATATCTTTGTTTAAACCTTTTGAGTCTATAAATAACTCCAAATCCACCCTGGTCTTCTTCAGCCCTGGAAATACTTCTTTCAAAAACGCCACTTCAGGTGATCCAATAGGCTCTTCGCGAGATGTTGCAATGATTTCTTGCGCTTCAAGAGCTTTCACGGCACTGTGAATCTCACCCATGTATTTTCCCAATATCCATGTTACGAGTAAGTGGGGTTCAATGATTCCATCACTTGTCTTTATCTTTACTCTTCCTAAGTACCCAACGGGCTTTTCGACCGAACCTAAAGGTTTCAGTAAGAAATACTCTTTATTTTCCGCAAAATCCGTAATAGTGGAGGATATAGAGGGGAGTGAAATTCCATAAACATCCTCTAGGATCTTTCTTCGGAGAAAAGCCTTCAGATTTTCATTAATGTCCAGCTCATCGATTTTCTCAAATGGCTTCGGCGACTTTATGATCTCTTTCATAATTGATGGTATGTCATACATCAATTTTCTTCAACACCGGTCTATAGGCAATGCCATAGTTTATCAAGCCACTCTCACCATCTTCACTAATTCTTCTCAGAACAGGTTCCATCTCTAGACCACTCTTAAGTTCCTCCGGTAGGATATCGGTGAGGGGGGCGAGAATCCGAGCCTTGTGCTTCTCAGTCTCGAGTATGCCTAAAATGGTTGGCCTAGCCTCTTCAAATCCATCCATGGCACTGTATATAATTGTCCACGTTATCAAACGCGCATTCTCGTTTATCAGTTCTACTAACTCAATGTTCTTGGAACCACAGAATCTACATAACTCAGATGGAGGGTATCCTGTTCTTCCACAGTCTTTGCAAAGCGTGGCCCTTAATCTATACCTGTCAAGACGCGTTCTCCATGTCGGGGGGATAGTTATCTTCATAAGTTCTTCACCCTTTTATCCTGTCAATTAACCTTCTGTTCTTCGCATAAAAAGCATAATCAACAATATGTTTTCTCTTTAGATAGTCCTCAACAGTTGGTGCTTTTTCACGACGCGTCAATACTTCTTCCGTCACGAGAATGCTGAAGGCATCACTACCAGCTCCGCTCCCAAAAGGTGCCAATAGGATTCTTTGACCGGGTTTAGCGTTGTCCAAAACCTTCGACAATCCAATCAGAGCGGATGAATTGTAACTATTCCCAATATATGGTGTAACTAGCCCTGGAACTATCTTCTCCTTGGGGAATCCCAGCATACGTCCGACTCTTAATGGAAAAGTACCATTGGGCTGGTGAAATACTGCATAATCGAAGTCTTCAGGTTTCAAACCTGTTTTCGCGAACAACCCCTTGACCGAGTTAACTATGTGGTGGAAATACGCGGGTTCACCCGTAAACGCCTCGCCGTGAAGTGGGTAATGCGCGTGTGCTCTTCTCCAGAAATCGGGAGTATCCGTTACGTAAGTATAGCTTGCCTCGAAAACTGCGGCCGCACCATCTTTAGGCCCCACAATTAAGGCCGTTGCAGCAGAGGAGGCTGTAAATTCGAGAACATCTCCTGGATTGGCTTGAGCTGTGTCAGAACCTATGATCAATGCATATTTGATCATCCCGGAAGCAACAACACCGATGCTCACTCGTAGGGCTTCGCTAGCAGCCCTGCATGCAAATTCCCAATCAGTAGCCATGGTGTCCGGAGTAATTCCGAGCGCCTCTGCGATTATTGTAGCAGAGGGCTTGACAGCGTAGGGCTTGCTCTCCGTTCCAAACCATACTGCCCCTATTTCACGAGGATTGATGCCAGCCCTCTTTAATGCGTTCCGAGCAGCCTCCCATCCCATCGTAATGGAATCCTCATCTCCTCCTGCAACGCTCTTCTCACTAACGTTTAACTCCTCCGGCTCTTTGGGATTAAAACCCCAAACCCTTACTATCTCGGAGAGAGGAAGTCGCCA
Source organism: Thermosphaera sp. (assembly GCA_038827615.1). Taxonomy (NCBI): domain Archaea; kingdom Thermoproteati; phylum Thermoproteota; class Thermoprotei; order Desulfurococcales; family Desulfurococcaceae; genus Thermosphaera; species Thermosphaera sp. The sequence goes on along the minus strand of JAWBNK010000001.1, from coordinate 426,205 downwards.
TCGAGGTATGTAGGATCCCCATCCGATGATACCGGTTTTTTCCTCTGGAAGCATAAAGATTACACCTTATGATAGGTTAACGATTGTTTTGGAATAAAATCCTTATCTTTTCCTACTGCTTTGCATACAGCCAACACGCAACATAGTGCTTATTCTCTACTTCAATAAGAGGTGGTTCTTGCTTCGTGCATAACTCCTTAAGATGCGGGTTTTTGTCAAGAGCTACACATCTTGGATGGAATCTACACCCAGGAGGAACATTTATTGGAGAAGGAACTTCTCCTTTGATGGGAATCTCGCGTATTCTTAATCTCCGAGATGGATCCGCCTCCGGTATAGCCTCGACGAGCGCTTGGGTGTATGGATGTAACGGGTTTTCGATGACCCTGCGGGCATCACCGAGTTCTACGATCTTTCCTAAATACATCACTGCAATCCTATTCGATATATATCTCGCAACCGCTAAATCGTGAGTTATAAATAAGTACGTTAACCCTAGCTTATTCTTCAACTCCATCATTAACTGTAATATTTCAGCTCTGATGGAAACGTCTAGCATTGACACAGGTTCGTCGGCAACTAAGAACTTTGGGTTCAGGATAAGGGCTCTTGCTATCACAATTCTCTGTCTCTGACCGCCGGATAACATGTGAGGATATCTATACATGAACTCGTCTGGAGGGGTAAGCTTAACAGCTTCTAGTGCTCTAGCGATCACATCATACCTGTCTTCTTTGCTCATTCCAATATCGTGTATGGCTAGAGGTTCTTCGAGAATCTCGTATATTGTTCTCCTCGGGTTTAAGCTACCGTAGGGGTCTTGCCAAATCATTTGAATTTCCTTCCTAATCGGTTTGTAACTCCTTAAAGGTATTGCTCCGATATTGACGTGACCGTATTTTGTTATCCTTGTCGCGTTAGCAATGCTTCCCAACTCCTCCATGATTTCTTTAGAAAGCTTGTAGCCTATTACCCCATCTGTAGGGGTGTGTAGTCTAATGATCATCTTTCCGGTCGTTGTTTTACCACATCCCGACTCGCCAGCTAAAGCAAATATCTCACCAGATTTTATGTCAAACGAGATCCCGTCGACCGCCTTTAAAACGGCTTTAGGGGCCCCTTTCAACACGTCTATGAATGTTCTTCTAACAGGGAAGTACATCTTGAGATTCCTGGCAAACAATATAGTATCATTGGTTACCTCTGGTTGATAAATGGACTCCCCACTCATTCAAATCACCCCTTCACGTATAACCAGCATGCAACCTTGTGGCCAGGCTCCACCTCCACAATTGGGGGTTCTTCCTTACATCGTGAATGAGCATAAGGACATCTCGGCTCGAACCTACAGCCCGGTGGCGGATTTGACAGGTCGGGTGGTACTCCTGGAATCCACGTTAAATCTCTTATCTCACCATGAAGCCTTGGAATACTACTCAATAACCCTTTCGTATATGGATGTTGAGGATTATTGTAGACCTGTTCCGAAGATCCGTACTCAACTATCTTGCCCCCGTACATTATTGCTATTTTATCCGCAATCTCCGCTATCAAACTTAGGTCGTGGGAGATAAGGATAATTGAAATACCGAGATCTTTCCGAAGCTGTTTTAGGAGATTCATAATCTGAGCTTGAACCACCACATCCAGAGCTGTGGTCGGCTCATCTGCTATCACGAGGGGCGGCATTAATGCTAATGCCATCGCGATTACTACTCTCTGCTTCATGCCACCACTTAGCTCGTGAGGATAACTCTTTATTCTGCTGGGGTCTATCCCAACCATTTTCAAAAGCTTCTGGGCCATCTCCAAAGCTTCCTTTTTCGTATAGTTTTGATGGAGCATTAAGACCTCCGCTAGCTGGTCTCCTACACTATACACAGGATTCAACGCGTTCATCGCTCCTTGGAAAACCATTGAAATACCCTTCCATCGCACCTGCTTTCTAAATTCTTCTTCACTTAATTTCGTCACATCCTTGCCCTGGAAAATGATCTCTCCGCTGACCAGCTTGCCTGGCGGTGGAACAAGCCTCATCAAAGAATAGGCAAGGGTGCTTTTCCCGCATCCAGATTCTCCAGCAATCCCTAGCGTCTCACCCTTGTAGAGCTCGAAAGAAACATTGTCTACAGCTCTGACTACACCCTTAGCCGTGTAAAAATACGTCTTTAAACCTCTCGCCTCTAATAGTTTCTCTGGCAAACACAAGGCACCTCTATATTAATCAGGGAGCACATTATAATAAAAAGCGCGTCGGTTTTAAATATTTTTCTAAAAAGAATTATTCCCGTGAACAGGGATATGGGGTTTCTGCAAGAGATAGGAAAATTTGGGTCCAAACCGGTTTACTACCTGCCGCCAGGACTCCCAGGACTAGGCCACATAGCCTTCGGAGTGATCGATAGAGGTACTAATGTGATTCAAGTTCGGCCAACTACAATCTGCCCCATGAATTGCGCGTTTTGTAGCGTTGATGCAGGTCTATACTCTAGTTATAGGGGGGCTGAATTCATCGCTGACCCAGAAGTTATATTAAAGTCCCTTAATGAAGTTGCTTCCGTCAAGACTGCTCCTATCGAAGTATTAATAGATACAGTGGGTGAAGGATTGACTTATCCATTTATCTATGACCTTGTGAAATCTTTAAAAAACCACCCAAAAGTTAAGAGCGTGGCTTTAGAAACCCACGGTGCTCCTTTATCTGAAAAGACTATCAATAAGCTGTGGGATTCCGGATTGGATCGAGTTAACCTAAGCTTCGATACATTTAGCATTGAAAAAGCGAGAATCCTTTATGGGCTACAATCATACAATCCGCTGAGAGTTGCAAAATTAGCAGAATATATAACAAAAGAAACAAGCATCGACCTTCATGTTACCCCCCTCTGGCTTCCAGGATGGAATGACGAAGAGATCGAGAAAATACTAGAGTGGGCTTTGAATATAGGAGCTGGTAAAAAGTGGCCTCCCGTCACTGTTCAAAAATTTAACGAGCATAAATACGGGAGAAACAGACTGCGTATTAAACCGGTGTCTTGGGCACAGTTTTTCAACTGGCTTGAGAGTCTAGAAAGAAGAACTGGAATACGAGTCAAGTGGACCATGAAAGAATGGGGCATGGTCTACGATAATAAAATCCCGATTGTTTACAAAAAAGGAGATATCGTGGGAGCTGAAACTATAGCGAAAGGTTGGCTAAAGGGAGAATTAATTGGTATAACCTTGGGAAGGCATAAACGTTTGATTACTATGATTCCTGGGAAAAACGTTTATATAAAAGTTGGAGCAAGATACGCGGTTAAAATAATAGAAGACAAGGACGGAATATATGTTGGAAAAATAGTTGAGAAGATTTAAAGGGTCCTTAGCCTTGGTTCCACAATTTTCTCAACGGCCAATCCGAGCAGTATGAAAGCTAGCGACGTTAATGACAACATAATTCCGGGCGGTAAAATCCACCACCATATGTCGTATCTACCAGTGTCTCTAGCTCTGGATAGTATAGCACCCCAGGTTGGCCAACCATGCCTGATGCCTAGTACGCTTAAGCCCGCCTCACTCAATATGGCTCCTGGTACGCTCGCTACTAGAGAGGCGCTAGCATACATGGCAACCTGCGGGAATATATGCTTAAATATTATCCTCGAATTACTCGCGCCCAATGCCTTTGCAGCATCAATGTATGGCTCCTCCTTTATCGAGAGTGTCATAGCTCGCACCGTTATTGCTAGACCGCCCCATCCAAACACTATAAGCACACCTATGATGGTTAGAATGGTCATTAAAGCCCTAACTTCTGTTCCATAAGCAGCATACTGGGTCTGTGCAATCTGAGCCAAGATAATCAGTATTGGTAATGTTGGTATGTTCCCTATGATATCCGCCAATCTCTGGATTACCTCATCTATGAAACCCCCGTAGTATCCGCTGGTTATTCCCGCAAATACTCCGAGAAATGTCGTGATAATCGCCGTAGTTAATCCTATGGCTAAAGCTATTGGTGTTCCATATATTAACACCTGGTATAGGTCTCTCCCTAGGTCATCGGTTCCTAACATTCCATACGCGTTTCCTTTTACGATAATTCTAACCTCACTTGCAGGTATCGATACTACATCCCTTAACTCCTCCTTCGCCGTGTATGTTATAATAACGTTAAACTCGTATCTTCCAGTTAGCGGTGTCGACGTTATCTTAATTTCATAAAACGCGTCCGTAGTGTATAATTGCTCAATATATCTATTTATTGATCGAATAATGCTCTCTAAATCACTTAACTGTTTTGAATCTAATAGGAGGTCTGCAAAAGCGATTTTCCATGTCTGAGTTAAATTAGCGCTCACTCTCTCCAGTGTTGCGAGATACTCTGTTAATGTCTTGTCTCCTTCCAACAAAGAATCAAGGGAGTTCTTGCTTTCTATTAATCTCTCTTTTACCATAGCTACTTGGTCATTATCGATTTCTATTTGAGATATTAATGTCTCCAGAGAGGCCGATATGCTTTGAACCATTGGGGTTTGATCTCTCTTGGTAACGGTTATTGATGGAACCCCAAAGACGAGTGCGGACCTTTTTAATCTGACTTCATCTCTCAAGCGGCTAATAATGATTGACTCCCCGATCCTCTGAAGAGTGACATTGTTTCCTACAATATCTACTGGAATCGAAAAGTTGTAATATGAGACCAGTGAACTGGATATCCTCCATAAATCGTAGATATCTGGCTTTGTATCCCTAGTAGCTACGAATCCTATGGTCTCATTGCCTCCAACAACTATATCTGATTCGAACATATCTATTAATGATCCGTCAGGCCTCTTTATGTATAAATAGACGTGTGGAACGTAAATAGTTCCTGATATATTTGCTATCTTCAATCCCGTGAGTTTCAATACCAGGTCCTGAGGGAATGCCGGCTGTTCCAACTTGTAGACACCAACATATCTTACAATAAATCTACCTCCTTCTACACTCAATGGCTCATCAGGCATTGTCTTGGAAATTATAGAACCTTCCGCAACGGGGAACCCAAAAGCTGATACCCAGGTTGGAGGCGCCCATTGAGGATTTTCATCCCAGTACGAAGCGCTCTCCCATCTTGCTACAAAGCCCTGCGGGAGGGCCACCATAGCATAAATAGATATGCCTATCAATGCCAACAATATCACAAGACCTACCCTACCAGTCCAATATCTCAGCAAATCCTTGATCACATTCTTCATAGGCCTGATTAACTTAAGAGATATCTTGTCAGCTAGTGTGAGTTCCTTCTTCCCTGCCATTTAAACCACCTCTATCTCGCCCTAACACGTGGGTCAAGAACGATATATAAGATTTCCAAGATAAATCTGGCAATTACGTAAACTCCTACAGTTACTACGAACAATCCTATGACCGTCGGCGTGTCACCAGTGGTTAGCGCTGCATAGTACAGGGAGCCCATGCCTGGCCAATCGAATACTGATTCAGTTATAATGTATCCTCCCAAGGAATACGCTAGTGACAAGATCACCGATGTTAGCACAGGAGATATTGCTACTCTGAGTATGTATTTTCTGGCTATGTCACGCTCTGGGAGTCCCTTAGCCTTTGCCACTACTACATAATCCTCTCTGACGATCCTTAATACCATGGCTCTCACGCTGTATAACCATCCGCCCAAGCCTGCAACGACTATAGTTATTATCGGCAATGCAGCGTAGTATGCGATCTGCACAAAGTTATTCACAGGGTCATTCCAAAAAGTCATCATATATGTTGAAACTGGCCTCATATTGGTTGGGAATATTCTCAATTGATAACCAAGTATTAAAATTAATATCATGGCAAGCCACCATAAGGGTATCGCATTGAATATGGCAAAGTATGAGATTATGGCTCTATCAAGTAATCCGCCGTGCCTATAAGCGATTCTTGGTGCAAGGCTTAAGGCAATAGCTGCCATTATAATATCTGCCACCGTAATCATTACCACCGTTCTTGGAAGGACGGTCGCTATTAATTCGTTAACAGGCACCGGAGGGAGCCTGCTGGCAAGCTGGGCAACGCTTTCCTTAGTTGCCTTACCCAGGTTGAATGTTAATGCATTTTTCACGAGAATCCACATTCGAACATAAGGCGGTATAGGATTTCCTTCTTCATCGATCAAACCATACATTTTACTGTAATAAACCTCCAAGTCCTTTCTCAACTGTTCCAACTCAGTAGGGGATAGTTGCCGCCCTGCTCTAACCAGTGCTTGAATTTCTGCCTGTACAGACTCTCTCACTATTGATTCATATATCCTTTGCGTATACCCTGTAGCCTCCATCACAGCGGCTACAACAATTATGATCATTACGTATGAAAACAGTAGTATTAAACCACGTCTAGCAATAACGTAACCTGCTCCAGGCACAACCTTTCACCGGTTAATTATTTACCTTTAACCCTTATAAAGAAGGAAAATAAAAATTTTTCGTGGAAAAAAAGTGTGTTTAAAATTGTTATTTCTTCTTAATCAAGGGTATTATGGACACGATTAGAGTTACAACGACCAATCCTAGGGTCGCATATACTACCGTACTCAGTGAGTCGACAGTGTTCTTTAACGCCGCAACATCCTCTGGTAACGCAGGCTTGGGCAACGCATCGATCTTGTTGCTTAATCCTTGAATCCTAGCCTCTAACTGGCTAATTGCCCGCTGGAAGGCTTCTTGCTGGAGATTCAACACTTCAGCATAGGTTGCCACATCCAAGGGTATCTTAGCTATTTCAGGAGTCGCTACAACGTCTGAAGTCACAATCAACTGTAGAGTATACTTTGTACCGTATTGTAATTCAGCGGTCAACTCGGGTTCTAAAGTGATTCTGAAGTTGAAGTCGTCTATCTTGGCCGCATCTGCGAATGCTAATATTTGGCCAGATGGATCCCTCAACATATACTTGACATATAATGGTGGAATACCGGATACCTCGATGTTTACAATGGTACTTCTACCGGGTATTATCTTGTTAGGTATGTCTGATACTATTGAGACAGATCTAACTGCCGAAGGCGTTGGTGATCCGAAATACCAGTCTCCTGGCTTAAACGGATATGTTGGGTCTCTATATGCAGTCATCTCTCCCTCGTTGGCCACCGTGTCCATCTTCGTCAGCATGAATGGTCCGTTGCTGATCCATGCTAAGTTGTAAGTGTTAATCCAGTTCAGATCTGCTTGGATCCTCTGGTTCCACTCATCCATTGTTAATAATCCGTCAGCATATTTGTTGGCCTTGGCGAGGACGGCTGCATTGTTGCTGTAGGTTTGAAGAGTGTTCTTTACGAGAGTTACATGGTCCGGGTATACCAAGCTGAAGGTCTGGTATCCCGATCTTCTGTAGAGAACGAGGTTTGTCTCATTTCTCTTGTCTAACGCCAGCTCGAAAGTTGCAACGTGTATCTCCAATGGATTTATAGGAGTCACTGTTGCCCAGCTTGCAATGTAGTTTTCGTCGAAGTGCCAGTAATCAACATACACCGTCATTCTCTTATTAACAGCGTCGAACTCCCATCCCTTGACGGTGTCGAGCCACGGCTGAGTGTTGGAGACTATGCGTGACTCTAAAGTCTTATAGTACGGATCATACACTAAGTCATATATCATTGCTATGTATCCAATTATATCAGCCATCTTGATCTGGATGCCGTTGTGCCATTTCGCGTCGAGGTATTTGCTCAAGTCGAAGACTACTTTACTGACTGCCGTGGTTCCCTCAGGTACGTTTACCCAGGAGTCCGTATTGGCGTCAAATATTTTCGCGGTAGTTGGAACTGTCATATTACCCTCCGGTCCTGCAGTTATTACTACGTAGTTAGACCTAAACGGTATTGGCAAACCATTGAACGGGTGGTTCCATACAGAAGGATCATACGTGACTCTCTCCCAGTCTACACTGTATACATCAGTAAATCCTCCCCAAATGTTCCACTCACTGGTGGACGTCCATACCCATAGGTGTCCAACTCTCAACGTCTTGTCAGCCCTTCCCTCGACGTAGGCTTCACGCAGGTTCCATATACCTCTCAATCCAGCTCCAAGATCTCTGGTCAATCCTTTAACATAGTCCCATGCGACCCATGTATCAAGTCGTGTAACAACCCAGACTCTTATTGACTCTTCAATGCAGAGTCGAGTACCATTTCTATATAGCTCATCTCTCTCTGCCTTGCTCTTGTATTGAGATTGGTAGATCTTCAATGTAATATCGTCTATCTCGGGGTGCTCATAGTTCCAGAATGTCGGTTCCTGCCACCCCGGCATATAACCTACCCAAGGGGCACAGAATTGAGCTATCGTTCCAGCATCGTATTTGTCAATGCCGCTCTTACCCCAGCCCTCAGTGTACATGTGCCACTGGAACTCGGCCGGGTCGGTTCCATACAACGTTGCAATTGCGTCGGCAAATCTCATGGGTATTCTTTGAACGTCAAAACCTAGTAATTCGAGATCGGTTGCAATCATGTTACCTATGTCGTATCTCTCGTCTTCAATACGAATGATGAATTTCAACGAAATTGGTTGATCATCATAGAGCCATTTGCCTCCAGACTTGGCAGCACCAACGCGCTGAAGAACTTGAGTAATTAATTGATCAGCATACGATGGGTCGTATCTGAACTCGTTCATAGCGATAATATCAGCAATAATTGAGTAGTCAGGGTCAAACTGGCTTAGGAACGTGTACATGGGTACTGCATAACCCTTCAAGATAGTGAATGCCGCAGTCTCTCTATCAACCAGGTAGTTCATGGCGAATCTGACTTCTTTGAATGCAAATGGGTTAACGCCCACTCCTGGCTTAGCACCTAAGTACACGAAAGTGTGTGTTCCATTGGTCTTCAACCCAACTACAGCATCTTTGGGTACACCTATTCTCGCCGCCGCCGCGATAGCATCCAGGGTCCCAGGAAGAACCTCTACTGCGACAGGAGCAGGGTTCAAGATAATATCAATCAATCCCGATGGAGCTTGATAGAAGACGACTCCCTCAATACCCTTCAACGCCTCAGCTTGCGCTGGTCTTAAACTGTAGATGTATAAATCGATATCCTTGTTTCTAATAGCATCAGGTACTTGGTCGATTGGAACTCTTTTCATTATAACCTTGTCGCTTGCCGGACCTTTCACAACTTCCGCCTGAGCTGGTGTAGGAATATATAACATTGATATTACTAGTATTGGGATTATTAAGGCTAATATTAACTTCCTCATAGGTTACACCAACCGATATATTGTTATTGGTGATTAATATTTAAATCTTTTTAGTTCTTTTAACGGAGCCCCGTCCTCCACTTTTACAAGTGCGAAGCAGATGAATGACTTCAGCCAACAGTAGCGGGGTCAATACCAATAATAAATTATCTCTTAATACAAAAAACAAGCGATTCTCACTATAATTAAAGCAAACAACCGCTCTAAGGTAGCAGAGCCTCGCATTCATATCGGTTCTCAAGTAGTAGCCCTCTAAAAGCAGTCTAATTTCTTCTCGAGGAGAAACTTGAGCACTCTTAACTATGGTGTGATTATCAGACTTCGCTGTAATTATTAACAGCCCTGTTAAATCTCCATTATTTTGAACGCTGATGCTTGGGTCCTTTTGCAAAAGGTAGAGTTCGGCGTACGCGTCGAGATAACCTGGAGATTGAAATCTCAGCTCCCAATAACCCTCTCTTGTGTGATAAGCGTATGTCGTTATGGCTGGATGATATCCCGGAATCCCTAAATCCAACATAACATCGATATTAGGGGAAAACGAGAAATTGGCTACTGAAGCTTCATATACAAGGTTGAGATCGTAGAAGAATTGCCCATAAATTAATGGAATAGTAGCTATGGTTGCGTTGAGCAGTCCTCTGATAATCAGTTTAATGCTGAGGCTGTCATTAGGTGGTGATGTAAAAACCGTGATGTTCACAATTTTGAATCTTATGATATAATCCGAAGGAGATATGCTTATCGTGATAGAATAATCACCAACTTGAATGGGAGGAATATTATACAATAAGATAATAACTATCATGATAGCCCCGAAGGATAGGGTGAGGTTTTTCTTCGACCTCACCAAGCATTGCTTAAAAGATTTAGTCTTTTTCATGTCTGAGTCTCCCTGGTTAATTTATTGTTTACCAATTAGGAAATGAAGTCCGAGAATAAAAATAATAGTTGCATGGCCTGCCTACGGACGTCCCTCCAGACTCGCCCCGAGACGCCCCTCGCCACCCTGCCCTTGGGCACCCGGTTTTGCCGGACCTTTCAGCTGATCCAACTAGACCGGGTGTCTGGTGAGCAGGGTGTAGGCATTTAGCCCACTTATATATGTTAATCTTCGACTTAATAAGTTTGATATGCGAAATTTTTATGCGATTTCTCAATGCACAGGGTCCTCAAGATATTGCCTTTAAATGTCGTCAATTTGGGACCACTTTTCGTAATTGCCTCTGCTGAAATCCCCTGAATGTTGAAACCTTCCACCTATTAAATACTGATTGTAGAGGGTCGGTTAGGTATAATAGCTGTTTAAAAATCTCGGGTTTGTTAAATTAAACTGAGCCGGGGAAGGATATGCGAATATGCGGCTGGGTTTTAAGAAAAAAGGATATCGGCAAGATAATCATACTAGAAGTCACAAGCTCCAATACAAAACCCCATGTGTTGGTTTTAAAAGAAGAAAGAGAGCCGGAACTCTACTCTATTGCAAAAACGCTAGAAGTGGGCGCGGCAATGTGCTTTGAGGGAGAGGTTGCTCCAGAGCAGAGAAGTAAAAGAGGCACCGAATATATTGCTTCGAAACTAACCGTGTATTCAAAACCCGTAGCTCCCCTTCCTGTAGATACATCCGGAAAAGTACCTTCGCTCCTAGACACTCGGATCAAGTATCGGTGGCTCCTCCTCAGGAATCCGCTGGAGAAAGCAATCTTCAACATAAGGGAGTCCGTGCTTCACGCTGCGCGGGAATATTTGAGGTCGAATGAATTCCACGAAATTCAAACACCTAAGATAGTTGCAGCAGGGGCGGAAGGAGGGGCCACTTTGTTTAAGGTCGAATACTTCGAGTATCAGGCATATCTGAGTCAAAGCCCTCAGCTGTACAAGCAAATATTGATGAATGCTTATCCCCGAGTATACGAGATCACTCCTTATTTTAGAGCTGAAAAGTTCAACACTCCACGACATTTAAACGAGTCATGGGGTATAGACGTTGAGCAGGGATTTATCCACGGAGTAGAAGACGTGATGGAAACGCTTGAAAACCTCGTATCGTACATAGTAAATTATGTTGTAAAGAATAATCAACAAGACCTGGATACCCTGGGAGTCAATCTAGATAGGATAACTCCTCCATTTAAAAAATTAAAATTCAAAGAAGTAGTCGACATCCTCGTCAGCGAGGGGATAGAGGTTTCGGAGGCCGAAGACCTCCCAGACCACGCCGAAAAAAAGTTGGGCGAGATAATGTCGGAAAAAGGATATCCCCTTTACTTCATAGTAGGTTTTCCTTGGAGTGCGACAGGGTTTTACTACATGAGGGAGGAGGATGGGGTTTACACTAGAAAGTTTGACCTCGATTATGAGGGGTTGGAGATAGCTAGCGGCGGTCAGAGAGAACATCGATACGACAAGCTCATTGAAGCACTGACTCTTAAGGGGTTAAAACCGGAGGACTTTGAATTCTACCTAGAAGCGTTCAAATATGGTATTCCTCCACATGGCGGATTCGGCCTAGGAGTTGAACGTTTGCTGATGAAAATGCTCAAACTGGATAATGTGAGAGAGGCGATCCTGTTCGTGAGGGATCGCACGAGGCTTCTCCCTTAACAACCTTTATATTTGTCACTACAAATATGCAATATTTGGTGATATGTTGAGCGATTCAAAGGCTCTTTCAAGGCTCAAGAAAAAGCTGACGATCGAGAACCTGTGGCTCTACATTATAAAGATTTTAATAGATGAGAAAAAGCCGCTGAAAGCATACGATGTAAAAGTTAGGCTTAGAGAGAGGTTTGGAATCAACCCTCCAGCGGTAACAGTTTACACGGTAGTATATCGAATGCATAGAGAGGGCTTGCTTGCTAAGAGAAGTGTGAAAGACGAGACTTTCTACGAGCCAACGAGCAAGGGTATAGATTCCTTCAGCCAAGGAGTGGTTTTTCTCGAGGAGATAGTTTCAAAGCTTAAAATTTGAGGTGACATCATGATCAAAGTCGCAATAATTGGTCAGGGACTTGTTGCGACACACTTCGCCGTTGGGTTAGAAAAACTCAAGAGCAATGAGATTCCGGATCACGGGGTGCCACTTAGGAACTGGCTTCCATACAAATACTCTGAGATCGATATTGTTGCATCCTACGATGTTGACGAGTCGAAAATAGGGAGGTCAATATACGAGATAGCCTTGAGGGATTACCCGAGCAATAATATCCCGGGAAGTCTTAGAGACGTAATGATAAGGAGAGGAATTCACTTAAACAGTCTCAAGGGCTTGCCGATAAAGGCAAGGGGTAGGGAGGAAGATAAGGAGCTACTAGAGGCGATACGCGACTTAGTCGAAGAGTGGAAGTCGTTGAAGATAGATGTTTTCATAAATGTCATGACAACAGAGCCTGTTGAACCAATTGGGAGAGTAGAAAGCCTTGAAAAAAGGGTTAGGGAAGGAGACCTCACAGCTTCCCAGGCATACGCGTACGCGGTCGGTCTGTACTCAAAAGAAGTGAAGCCGGCGGTTTTCATCAATGCTATTCCCTCCCCGATCGCAAACGACCCAGCATTCATAAGCTTTTATCGAGAGAACAAAGGAGTAGTTTTCGGAGACGATGGTTCAACAGGGGCAACTCCCATAACTGCCGACCTCTTGGAGCACTTATATGAGAGAAACAGGCGCGTTCTCGATATCGCCCAGTTCAATATTGGGGGAAACACGGACTTCCTAGCATTGAATCTACCGGAGAGAAACGTAATGAAAAAGAAGACGAAAAGTAGTATCGTGGAGGATATTCTTGGATATGAAACACCAAACTATATCCGACCAACGGGTTATCTCGAGCCATTAGGCGATAAGAAGTTCGTAGCAATGATAATTGAATACTTAAGCTTTGGGGAATTCAAAGATGAATTATACATTATCATGAGGATAAACGATTCTCCAGCTCTCGCGGGACTGTTAGTGGACTTGGTCAGGTTGGGAAAAATCTCTCTTGATAGGGAGTTGTATGGAACGGTTTACGAGGTGAATGCTTTCTACATGAAGAGACCGGGTCCCCCCGGTGCGAAAGCGGTTTCAAAGTACCATGCCTACATGAAACTGCTTGAATGGGCCGGAGTCAAAGACCCTAGGATGTGATTTTTAACTATCTTATTCCTAAAATCAAAACCAGGAACATTGTACTCTAGTGGTGGTCGTTTTGAAGATAATCATGATAGGAGCCCCGGGAGCTGGAAAAGGGACATATGCCCAGTATCTACGAGACAAGTACTGTATTCCTCACATCAGCACCGGAGATATTTTTAGAGAAGAAATTCGCAAGGGCACCGACCTCGGACTGATCGCTAAACAATACATGGATCGTGGAGAACTGGTGCCGGATGAGATCGTGATCGAGATAGTGAAGAATAGACTTCGCGAGAAGGATGTTGAGAAAGGGTTCATCCTTGATGGTTTCCCCAGAACTTTAAACCAGGCCATAGCGCTTGAAAAAGTCATCCCGGTTGATGCCGTTATTCACGTCATGGTCTCCGAGGAAGTTGCTGTGCGAAGATTGTCCGGCAGGGTTATATGTCCAGTGTGCGGAAGAGTTTACAACATATATTTCGAGCCGAAGCCGAAAAACAACGGGCTGTGCGATGTAGATGGTTCAAAACTGGTTAGGAGGCCTGATGATGAGCCCGAGGTCGTTAGAAATCGCTACAGGGTGTTTTATCAAACATTCACGCCGATACTAGATTATTACAAGGAGAGAAGGAAGCTTATCGAGATAAACGGTGAGGGCGGCATATCGTTCGTCGTTCCATTGCTTGAGAAAGTTCTGCGGGAAAACGGAGTCCTAAAGTTAAAGCCATGCAGAGAAGATTTACAGTATGCGTGATGAAGACTCCATCTTAAAAAAACAGTGTATTTCTAGTATCAAAACACTCTGCAATCTTATTGATCTTTTTCTAGCTAATCACATAGAATTTTTCCACAATGATTTCCTCAACAGCGAAGGAAGAAAACTTTTTGAGAAAATAATGAAAAACATCATAGATTCTACCCCATCTCTAAGAAGAACTATTAAAAAAATCAGAAGATCTGGACGAGAAGAAGCAGTTTTAAAATTCCTTGAAGATATTAGACAGCAATATTGTTTTCCCCAAGGTTAGAGTTTCTATTTCTTCCCCTCAGTACAGGGATGCATTCATTACACTTTATGGGAGCTTCACTTCTCTGAGCACACCTCGGCTCAGGATTCTTTAACGCTATTTTCTCTCCATGCGGAATTCTACCATAATCGATGTTTACTTCAACAACGTCGCTCGTCTCAGAGGTTAGATAGGACACTAAGAATGCGATGTCGTCTTTACTCCTACCGTAAGTTATTAGTAATGCTTCTTCGCCATTCAACATTATAGCAGATATCACTCTATTGCACTTCAAGGCTTTCTCTATAACCTTGCTTACGTCCTTGTTCTTAATCCTTACTACTCCTGCTACATCGCCTACTAGTAGTGGTGATACAGCAAGCTTAAAATCTATTAAACCGTTCCTCTGGAGCTTTCTAAGCCTTTCCCTCAAGGAGATATAGTTCAAGCCAAGAAGATTTGAGATTCTCAATATGCTTACTCTCGGATTTTTCATTAGTATTTTAGTCAGTTGTAATTCAACATCATCCAATATGATTATCACCATCTAATTGAATTGAAAGGTAAGAGACTCTTATATTCATATAAAAAGAACATACTTTTTCATCCGAGACATCTCTTCAAATAATCAAAGTGTGGCTCCGGGATCCGCCACCCCAGCGTGCCCAGCAACTCTTTCACATGCTCGATTCTTTCAGCTTTAGGTATAGCGATTACATTTGGCTGAAGGATTAAATAATTCAAAGCAACTTGAATCGGCGTTCTCCCGATCTTCTCGCTCACTGTCTTGATACATGGATTATCTTTAACGGATCCCCTCTCGATCGGGGTGTAAGCTTGAATAGCGAGCTTGTGCTCTTGAGCAAAAGGTAGCAACTCTTCTTCAACCTCCCTTCTATTCAGCACGCTATAGTGGACTTGAGCCGCCACTATGGAAGTCCTTCTGGTTGCATATATAGCCTCCCTTAACTGTGCAAGATTGAAATTGCTCACGCCTATATACCTAGACAATCCTTTTTCAACTAGAACTTCGAAATTCTGAACTTGAGTAGTTATTGTTAATCTCTCATTAGGCCAATGAATCAGAAATAGATCAGCGTAGCTCACTCCCAATCTCCTCAGACTATCTTGTGCTGCACGAATAATTTTCTCCTTGTCATCCAGCCTGTTTGGAAGCATCTTAGTTGTAATAAAGACGCCTTCTCTTCCGACATTCTTTAGTAACTCTCCGACAAACTCCTCGGCTCTACCCATATCATACATTTCGGCTGTATCCAAATTATCGATACCGTTGGTCAATCCGTAAATGTATGCTTCAAAAGCTTTCGAATAGTTTTTTATCCCATAGGTGCCCAGTCCGATAGGAGATACGGTATCTGAACCTATAAATTTTCGACCACTCAGGTTTGCCATGAGGTGTAACCATAATAAATTATGTTATGAAACACTATAAAACTCTTTACAAAACGAATTCGTTCATAAGCCGCCGGCGGGATTTGAACCCGCGACCACCGGCTTTCTCGACGGGCCTAACACAAAAGCTTA
The DNA here is from genome assembly GCA_038827615.1 of Thermosphaera sp. Taxonomy (NCBI): domain Archaea; kingdom Thermoproteati; phylum Thermoproteota; class Thermoprotei; order Desulfurococcales; family Desulfurococcaceae; genus Thermosphaera; species Thermosphaera sp. The sequence goes on along the minus strand of JAWBNK010000001.1, from coordinate 410,303 downwards.
CAAGGCCGGCGCTCCACCGGGCTGAGCTACGGCGGCTCAATATTTCTTTAGAAATGCTTTGGAGATTTTTAACCTTACCCTCCGGAGACTGGTGGCATGATCACTACTTCATCACCATCCTTGAGATGCACCTCTAAGCTGGCTGGGGGATTATGATTTACTAAAAGAATTAATTCGGAAACCCCATTCAATATATCCTCCATGTATTTCGAAAGACCCGGACGCACTTTTTTAATCAGCTCCAACAATTCTCTGAGACTCCCATCATTCAAGACCAATTCTTCGCCTGCTGTCCCTGCCTTTTCCGCCAGCCAGAGAAGGTATTTTACTCTTATCCTCCGCATCTCGATAGACCTTACCGTGGCTTTGATTTTTCCCGGGAAAGTGCCTCTTCCATTAATTTACTCCACTCATCATCCGTCAGATTTCGATATTGCGGATGCAGAACCCCCCTGAAATCTTTATTCTTCATGAAGAAGTATACCGCATAGCTACACACGGGAATGATCGTTAGGCCCCTGTCCTTCGCCAGATTAACCGCATATTCGACCAGACGCCTTGCGATCCCCTGACCCCGATATTCGGGCGGAGTGTACGTCTCAACTAGAATCATCGAGCCGTTCTCAATCTGGTATCTTAAAAAAGCTTTCTCCTCACTACCTTTTATCTTGGCGAATACTACCGTGGATGTATGTCCCATTTCAACTTCCATGGGTGCCACCTTCTTTTAGACTTATTAACATTTTTCCGTTATAATTCTAAATGTTTATGAGTGATCGCGATGAGAATCGGACTAGTCCTAGCACTCATCTGCTTAATAGTTTTCCACGTTGCTCATATAACTGCTCAGGAAGATGTGGAGTCAAAAAACGAGATTCTCTTGCTGAGTTTCAAAGGATACACTAGTATTACGGGATATGGGAAAGGCGCGGAGGAGGTGGTCGGGGAGGAAAATATCGAATCCGTTGCTGTCACGTATGAATACGAAGTTTTTGTTAATCTCTCGATCAATTTTCCAAGTCTTAATCGGGTCGCGTGCTCTTCGATTTTAAACGTTAGCTCCATCTCAATTACTATTCAACCAGAAAACCAATCATTTCAACCCCCTTCAACACCATTCCTTATGGAGACCGATTGTTCCAGCGAGCCATATGTGCTTCTGCTTAGAAACGGGACCTTCGATATAGCTAAGTATCCCTCAACATATAACCTTCAAGGTTTCACTAGGATGGATGTAGACACCGCTCATTACGTATTTCAAATGAAAATAATAATGTTCAACGAAAGCCGTGATCAGATTTGGAATCTTTACATTGAGCCTTTGACCAGGGTGCCGGTTCTAGTAAGTTTCGAAGAACAGATACAAGTCGATGGAGGCGATTCACTTGTTCTTCACTCGGTAGTCTACCTTGAGAATCCTAGAGGAGTGTTTAGAAGAATACTTTCACGCGATGTCTACGATTTCCTGGTTGATGACATTGGTGTAAGCGGAAGTTTGGTCATCATACACCCGTTTACAGGCGATTCAGAAATACTAAATGTCGCCATAGAAGGAAACAACACGTTGCTTGTGAAGTTTAGTAAACCAAAAACATGCTTCGCAGTAATCAATACTCCTGAAGAAGTAAACATCGAATCCCTAAACATCGAGATGAATACTTATCTAAGTATTGGGTCAACCATTTACTACTCCAAGGCTCCTTCTATGTGTTCTGACCTTATATTCACGTTCAACAAGAACCTTTCAAAGGTTTTTAAACCGGGTTTCCCGGAAAAGGGAGTTAACCCAAGATACGTTCCCCCTTCAATTGATTATATTGCTACAACGCTGGTATTCAACGGGGTTGCATCATACCTTGCCTATGTAGCGGTGGACAAGTTATTCAGAGTCGGGTGGAGATCGCGGTCTCTCAATCTCATGCGCCTTCTTCGAAGATTTTTCCAGAAGCTTAGCATTATGGGTGTAAACAGATAACGGGTGTTTGCCACCCTCACAATAGCCTGAAATAGGACACATCCCAACAGATTTCATTTTATCGCAATTATAGGGTTTATATTTGCGTTTACTTCCTCTCATCCCGGCTAAATGCTCAACTTGGTACCTTGCTATCTTCTCGTTGAAATCGGCCGTGCTCCTCAATAACGCTATCACGTCATCGGGGGAATATCCTATATTTAGCAAGAATGTCGCAAGATTGAATCTCTCCTCATGACTAGGGTTTCCGCCCGACTTAACAGTATTCATGATTTTCTTAATACACGGGGGAAACGCGTCTTCGATTACCACTGTAATCTCCTCAGTTGAAGCTTGCCTGGGAATAATGCTTTTTCTCCACCATTTAGCGGTTTCAAAAATGTTTTGCAATTCTTCGATCAATCTTTTGATCTCGCGTAATTTGTCATCGGAAAGTGTTGGTAGGCTCTTATAAGTGGTGAGTATGTGGATATAACATCCCTCTTCAACAAGCCTCACTAGCCTCCTACGGTCTATTAACACCAATCCTTCGTGAACGATTTGACTAGCTAGGTTATATGATGAATCCTGTTCCAGCCTCCCTACTACGAGCTTAACGAAGTCTAACAATGGTAATCCATACGAATAATGATCCAATTCTAATTGTTTCCTTCCAGATCTATCCTCTTTTACGCGAGGTATTAGCTGAATCTGCAAGGGTTTCTGAACGCGGATTCCAATCCTCCGTGCAACCTCCACTAAAGTGTCGTCCTCCTCTGTTCTAAGAAACGTGCCAGCTCTTTTAGAATACGCCACGGCAACTCTGTTCATCAATTGGGTACTATCGATCACCCTGGAAATTAAGCCAAGAGAATAAAACACAATTACTTCAGAATAAAAGTCCTGATATACGTCATCACTCGGTAGTGACATATTCTCGATTATGGATTTGAAATATGTAAGGATTTTTTCATAAAACGGACTCTCGGGAGATCCGATTAAACCAGGTAGGACTGTGTATGGAGAATTTAAAACGTCCTCTAAACCAACCAGGAAAGGGTATTTCCAGTAGAGAGAGCCACCATTCAATTTCATCCTCCTCAGCATGATCGAGTCCAATCACGAGGCTCTTCCGATGGCGTAATCATCATTGCACCCTTCTAACCTATGAGGCGGGTTCAGCGCTTTGGCCCCACATCATTATTCAGGAACCCTCCCTCATGGGAGGTCCCCACGCATCAACCCCGCCGAATTCATGATATATCTCTACGAGATTATAACAGTAACTTTAAACGAGTTCGAAGACAATCTTTTCATAGCCTCGTATTTGAGAGCCTTTCCTAACCCCAAATCTCAGAACTCTTCCCCCTCCTTCAACCAAATAGGGAAACCCTAAGTCGGCTTCAATAACCCTTGCTCGAACCGGGAAAAGCCATACTACTTCATAATCGTACTCTGCTACCTCTTTATCATAGTAGTTTTCATAAGTGTTGAATCCTCTCACTAATTTCCCTTTAAAAGATATTAAGAACGTAACGTAGGGTCGAGTAGAAGAACCCCTGAAACCGATACTTACATTCAAAACCACTGGGGGAGATTCCACCCCGTTAACCATCACCTTCTCTAAGTCTAAGTAGAATTGCATATTCCGAGTGAGCAATTCTATCTCTTCTTCAAGTCTCTCATCGTTCTCAACTATGGAAGCATAATATTGACTGGGATCATAGTACTCGTAAAGAATTATTTCATTGAATATGCCGTCTTCTTGCACAATGAAAAAACCGTTAGCATAGACTGGAACGGGTTCACTCATTTCTTTTCTCCCTGGAAGCTATTTTACGATATGTTTCAAAGCCCTTATCCGTCAGCTTGAGGTAATTGTATTTACCGGCCCTCACAACATCGACTAGGCCTTCGTCTTCAAGCCTTTTTATTCTCCTACTAATGCTCGATTTCGGCCTACCCGTGATATTGACCAGCTCTGATTGCTGAAGACCTTTTTCACCAGCCCTGCCCAGGGCTAGGATTATATCTCTCACTACCTCGTCGCTCAATATGTCTCGAGCGGACACTGTTTCGAGTCTAATACTGTAGTTTCTCCGCCATAGAACGAATACCACCCCTGCCGACCCGCCTACCAACAAAGTGGCTATGAGAAGCAGAATGGGGAAGAATCCCTCGTGCTGCTGAATTGGCATGGTTGTGGTGTTTTCTTCGAGCTTAACTTTGAGTAAGACAAAGTAGGCCCCGGGTCTCTCGATCTGGAGAAGAGTGAAGGGGCTGGAAAAGAATACATTGCCCCCGTAAGACCCGCCGGACAGGTTTTCGACAATAACGTCGTAATTCCCATAGAAATACATGCTCAGGCTGGTTGCCCCGGCGTTGGAGAAATTATTCAAGTCTAGGAAAAATCCGTACACCCCAGGCGCGTATTCCTCTAACATGTTTTCAACGAGAATCCACGCCGAAAAACTTGAAATATTTGACGCCATGATCTCCAAGATTCTTGTTGATTCATTATATTCATATATGACGTATCCTTCAAGAGGAGTGTACGAGAGGTTTATCACGCTGAACGTCGCTTCCTCCCCTAGAAAGTATAATGGTATTTCAAATAGAGTTGGGGCCGCCGCATCCCGAATTTCGAGCTTTAACTCCATGATGCCGCTGTTTAGCGTAACATCATAAATTAAGGTAAGAGAAATCCCATAGCTTACTTCTCCGTGAGTTATAATACAATTTCCGAAAACGGAAACGAGCACCACGGTAAAGATGATAGTTTTCAAAAACAATCGCATAAAACACAACCAAAAATGATATATGAAATGATGGGATTTTTAAAAAACTAATATCCCATTTTCACTCTCACAAGTTCATTTTCAAACATTTCCCTAATGTTTAAGCTAAGCTGTAGCTGGAACTGATACAGACTCATATAGAGTAGTTGAAGCCCAGTGGTATTAGTCTCATTAGATATTCTCTCGACTAGCTGGTAGCAGTATTGATATAACTGTGTAATATTGGTAATGTTGTTGGCGTTCCTCCAAGCCCTCATTACAATTGGGTGTCTAAGCTCTAGTTTAATAGCAAAGTCTGTTAGGATTCTCGCCACTGCATCGACCTGTGCCTTCCTATACCTCATCCTTAACTGAATAGCCTCCTCTCTCAAATACTGGGCAAGTTCCCTGAAGTTCCTTATCTCTCCTGCCTCTATCTTGGCTCTAACCCTCTCCCTGATTTCAGCCGGCAGTCTCTGAGTAGCGATGTCGAGCTGTAGTCTAAGACTCCTTGGGGCTATTAGCCTTGGAGTAATGTCTTCGTCATCAGCTGTGGCGAGCCTTACTTTCTGAGCAAAAACACCCTTGACTAGCACTGCGTAGGCCCTCACGTATGCTCTATAGCCGGCAACAGCGTGTCTGAATGCCTCGGTGATGTCTGTTTCAATTAATTCCTGCGCCTTATTGGTCAGGTTGTCCCCTCTCTCGATGTGGAAGCTTACTAGAGCCGGCAACGTTAGGTTCCAGTTCTCCACTTCTTCGATCTCCGCTAGTAGCAGCTGTTTTAACTCACCGGCTACACCAAGCACTGCTTCAACGGTTGCTACAGTAATATTACCATTCTCATCCAGCGTAGGCGGTATCACCTTGGCAAGCACCGGGTTTGCGAAGGCCGGGGCGTGACTATAGTGAATAGCCGCGACGATGGCGAACACTGTTGCTCTTTCAGTATTGTTCTGGCTTAGCTCTAAAGCCTTGGCTAGGAAGACGTCTCCTCTGATCAAACTGACATTGGCCGCTTGAATCCCTTTGCTCATCTCCCATTGAAGGAGTTCGTAAGTCAGGTTTCTAATAGTGTAGGCGAGGTCTAAGGCTTCGCTAAAGCTGATTCCCATCTTGTACAGCCCGTAATACTCCCCGCCGACGACAACGTCCCCAACATATTTTTCATCCCCGCTCGATATCTCCTCTGCAAGCGATACTGCTGGTGATATGATTGATGCTAATACGATTACTAATGCGAACACGGATATTGATTGAACCCGTTTCATGCATCTTCACCAACCCTTGTTATATCGTTTGTTTTAAATAAGGGCTAATTGATAATTTCAATCGAAGATCGTTCCGCCCCGTTGAAACGATCATCTCGGTGGAGTGGGTTGTGGATTTACGATGAACTTTATAGCTGTCCAACACCAGTTTTAATGGGAAAAACCAGCGTTGCGAACAATCCCGGCTTCATCGTTCTCCCCCTCGCAAACTACAGAGTTAACTTCCTAAGGAGGGGAGAAAGCTGGATTGCTTTCCATAATATCCCTTTAGAAATGAAACCATCTGAAATCTTTAGGGTCTGCTCCATGATAGTAAGAGGTGGAATCAGTGACGCCGATCCGCTCGATAAAGTGCTTGCTTACTCTATAATTTACGGAGGGCTAAGTTTGTTTTTAAAGTATGACAATCAGATTCTCTTGCTGAATATGGAGCCCGTGAACACTGATGTCTTCCACTTCTACATCAGGTCATCTAGAAATACAGAGTTGAAGGACGCAGGATTAGAGTATTGGAGCGCTTTCATGCTCTCAATCAGAGAAGGGCTTACCCAGCTTATGCATGAATCATGTAAGGCTATTGGTCGACTAGAAGGAAATTCTTGCGTTATCTCAACATCGAGGGGAGAACTCTTCGTTTCAACCGAGAATATCATGGATGAAACTCTTTTAAAAGTTGTCCCGGAGAACACTCCGTTAAGACACGTAGTTAAAATTTAACCAATACCCCTCCTCACCGTTTTTGAATGCTCACGTATTTTACATTATTTAACCATAATAGTAAATATGGTGGTGTAATGATTACGACCCTAGAGATGAAGATCCTTGAAACAAATTCTGCGGCTCTAGGAGTTTCGACAACTTTGTTGATGGAAGCCGCTGGAAGCAGAGTGGCTGACTTCGTTGATTCAAAGTTAAAAGGAAGGATAGGTTCCTCCATAGTAGTGATGGTTGGTAAAGGAGGCAACGGCGGGGACGGGCTGGTAGCGGCACGATATTTATCATCGAAAGGTTACCCGGTTGAGGTTCTTCTGGCATTCCCCCCATCAGAGATCGAGCATCCAGACACCCTGCTCAACTTCAAAATTATTAAGAAAATCGAAAGCGTGAAGATTCGGGGTTTCGAGGAGTTGAAAGTCCTAGAAGATGGGGACGTCATCATAGATGCGATTTTAGGTACTGGAGTTAAAGGTGTTTTACGCGATCCTGTAAAAACTATTATCGAAAAAGCTAACAATGCCAATGCGTCTCTAAAAGTAGCCGTGGACACTCCATCCGGTCTCGATCCTGACACAGGCGAAGTCCACGGAGTTGCTTTCAAGGCAAACTTCACTATCACCTTCCACGACTTAAAGCCGGGCCTGACCCGGAATCCGAATTATACGGGAGAAGTAATCATCGCAGACATCGGAATTCCTAGAGAGGCAAAAGAGTACGTTGGGCCTGGTGATGTTTTATATAGAATCCCCAAGCGTCCCAGAGAAGCACATAAGGGTTCGTCAGGCAGGGTGGTAATAATCGCCGGAAGCTCAAAATATGTAGGTGCAGCTTACTTGACGGCTCGAGCCTCTCTAGAAGCCGGTGTAGATCTGTCATTCTTGATCGTTCCAAGGGAGATAAGGAACATTGTAGCGAGTTTCTCGCCGGATATAATAACCTTATCGTACGATGGCGAATTCCTCACCCCATCTTCTCTTCCCACCATTGTGAAATACGTTGAAGAGTTGAAACCACACAGCATAGCTATTGGACCAGGGCTTGGGAGCAGGGATGAAACTCTAGAGGCTTTGCAAGCCCTGATTCCGAAACTCATAGAATTAAAGATCCCGCTGGTTGTTGACGCTGATGCTCTGAAAGTGATTAAGCTCGGCATTACGGATTTCAACGGAAACGCTGTTTTAACACCCCACAGAGGAGAGTTTAGAGCTCTTTCCGGGATACCGGTTGGCGATGATGTTATATCTGATTCCAAGGCAGTCAAGGATGTAGCCGAGAAACTCAACGCTATCGTATTGCTTAAAGCACCAGTAGACATTATAAGTGATGGGAAAACCGTACGCTTCAATAAAACCGGTAACCCATACATGGCTGTGGGAGGCACTGGGGACGTGTTAACGGGGCTTGTAGCCGGACTAATACCTCAGGTGAAAAATCTCTTCCACTCTGCTTGCATAGGTGCTTACTTGAATGGTTTGGCAGGTGACTACCTTCTTAGAAACAATAAGAGCGTCACTGCCTCAAATATCCTAAAGACTATCCCGTTAGTGAAGAATAAATCACTCGAGATTCATAAACAAGTATATGGTTAAAAAGCGTTAAAACATTGTTATAATTGAGGATGGGATATTGAACAAAGAAGATAAAGGGAAGAAAAAAGAGGTCTTTGTGCCTGGGATCATCCTCGATGATGAAGGAGAGGAAATATATTACGAACTTACAGGTTCTAAATGTTCGAGATGCCCTCTTAAAGGCATCTGCGGGTAGTTGAGTTGAGCAGGGAAGTCAAACAAGGAGAAAAAGTGCTCTTTCAATGCCAGAGAAGCGGGGTTTGCTGTAACAGTGGACCGAATGTGACATTAACATCCTACGATATTTGTAGGATAGCTAAGTACCTGAATGTCGAATGGCGGCAGTTGGTTGGTAAATACATAAATGCTCTCGTAGCCGATCATATCCCAATACCATTTTTGAGAGGCGATAGGAATAAATGCGCGTTTTTAGTTAAAACCAATAGACTTCCCTCATGCAGTATCTATCCGGCCAGGCCAATGAGATGTAGGCTTTTCCCCTTCATCCCTTACGGCCCCAATATACTGGATAAAGTATACCTTTCAAGCATTTGTCCAGGAGTGGGGAAGGGAGAACCTGTTAATCCTCCATGGGATGATTTAAGAAAATACTCTGAAGAAGTTTCAAAACATTATAACATGTTATTTAATCTCATATTCGAAAAGGGCTATGAACCCATAAGGGCGCTCGAGGAAGTCGTGGATACTGTCTGTAAAGAGTCTCAATTATAGAATACGTGGAAGGGGTAGTGGTCAGCCAGGGGTTCTTGTTGATCATCTACTATCTCTCGCGGCAGGGCTTCCTCATCCCTTATTTAATATCCTTACCCCAAATAATAATTTTGAAACGGGGAGTTTGATGAGCGAAGAAGGAGTACCAATAATGATAAATAAATCGTTCAGGGGAGACCTACACATTGATTTCAGGAATTCAGAGATAAGTTTGGGAGGGGGTTCTGCTCAGAAGGTAACCATTCCGATAGGACTTCCTAACCGAAATTTTACCCCAATTCAACTAGGAATATTGGAGATGATAGTTGAATCCCCTGATAATAAGATAGATTGGAAGGTTAAAGTCAATGGGATTAATGTAACAAAGGAGTTCAAACCGATGTTCACTGCAGAGGTTGACTCGACTAGATTATTCAAATTCGTTTTCGATATAACAAGCATACTAAATGTGGACGAGTCCATGGGCAAAAACTGGGTTAACATCACATTAAAACATGAAGGGGGTTCCCCATTTTCGATTAAAAATATCATGCTATTGACCATTTACGAATCAGAGGATGGTGTGGTCGAATTAAACTATAGATCGGGTCTAGCAAGGATCAAACCAGGTGAAAAAATCAAGATTAAAGACGCTGATGCACGGAGCTTCTCGAATATAAAGATAATTTACGGCTCATCATCGAAAGAGGTTACACCAGTGCTTCTCGTCGGCGAGAAACCTATTCGCCTTTCCCTTCACAACAGTTTCGAAGAATACGATTTGACAGCGAATGAAAAAGAATCGATATACCTTGCTGTTGAAGATGGCGCTAAAGGCTTGAAGAGTAGATATGTATTGTTATCTAGCGTAATTAGTTATATAAGCGTGATGAAAACTCCTGTTTTAGAAGCTACAATTGAGAATGTTAAGATAGATCATGAGAAAATAGAGTTGGAGTTCACATTGAAAAATACGGGCGAATCCTCTCCTGACAGCTTAGTTTACACAGTCCTTCACAAAGGCCAAACAATCTATGTTGAAAAAGAAACCAAGACACTACCTCCAGGTTCCGAGTTACACAAGAGAATACTCTTGAAATCCCCGGAAGCATTAAACCAGTTCGTGCTTAGAATTGTATGGCGAAAGCTGACTAAAACGTGGTTCCAAGACTTAAATATTACTGCAAGTAGGTTCCAATGAGAGATTAAACATAAACGAGCTTTAACCCCCTTGCCTTTCCAAATTCTTCTACCAAAGCTCTATGCTCCGCCCGTGTCCCCTTCTTCTCCACGACAACTCCTCTTAACTCGCAATCACTTCTCCCTATCATTTGATCCAGGATTTCCAATGATAAATATTGGAGCGCGTACTTGGGTATTATGTGTCCAAAACATATCTTATCCCTCAAAGCAATCTCGGTATGTTTTCTCGGGTAATGTCCGCCGCCAACCCCTATGTAGGGCTCACATTCGTGAGCGTTGGTTTCCAAAAGGAATGATTTTATGGATGATGCAACAACCTGATGGTTTAGGATCTCGTTCCATTCTTGCGCAGTGCTTCCTATCTCGATGAAAACTATTGGTTTTGACACTGATGTGGGCCCGTGATGTGTCGCCTCGTAGCTTACCTCGTAGTCCAACCGCTTGAAAAACTCCCGGTTTTTATAAAGCTGTCTCAGGAGGAGCCACGAGGTCTTCGGGGACGAAACCCCCAGTTCTCTGGGACGCCCCCCGTATAAAGCCTCATCGCCGAAATTACCTGTATGATGAACAGTGTAGCTCTTAACGCCTGCTTCGCTTGAGTGTCTTGAAAGAACTATATAAATGGAGACATCATTAGGCATTCTCTCATCCAAGAAATCGAAGTAAATCACGTCTTCCTTAAAGCCCGCTAGCACAAGGTTTGAACCAATAAAACATTCCTCTGCATTTCTACAAACACTCCCCTTTTCAAGCGACAAATATTGTTTCAAGATCCTCGCGATCCCGAGCCCTGCTGGATCGTTAACGCTGTATACTAGACCATACATTCATATACACCTGAATGCAGTTATTAATCCATTACGTTTTATTAATATTGGTAATAACATGAAAATAAACACGGTCACGTGGAGAAAGAGAAAATTAGCTTTTTGGAACAGAATGCTAGAGGATTTGGAAATAGGTTACTTGGATAAAGATCTCCTTCCGCTACTCTTATTGCTGAACTTGGATTCTAAAATCTACAGCATGAGCAGCTGTAGCGGTAGGATCACGTTAATAGAGGGCGAATTTCCATGGAGCCGAGGGGATACAGAGATATTATTCAAAAAACACACGCTAATAACACCTGATGAAGTATTGAGAGTATATCATGGTAAAGTATTGAGGAAGCTTTGGTTCATCGTGACAGGTCCTATAATCCATTTGTCAACACTGGAGCCGGGTCTTGGTTTAAAAATTTTAAAAACAGCAAGGGAATTGGGGTACAAGCACAGTGGAATTTTACACGTCAGTAAAACCAAAGGAGTCATAATTGAGTTGGCGACAGGCATTTGGGTATCACAATTATTGAAGACAAAGGACGAAGTTGTCGTGAACAATGAGAAGTTGATTCTTCTCGTAGAGGAGTTTAATAAAATATTGATGGAGGGAAAGAAGAGGCTGAATGAACTGTATTATTCATTGAAACAAGTCTTGCCGATCGAGAAAGATCCTGATATAGTGGGAAGCGTTGAGGCCTTGAACTTAATGGCTGCGAGCAAACCCCCTTTGCAATTATTTCTCGAGCTTAGCGGAAGGCGTTAAGGTTGAAACTATTACATGTAAACGATTTCCGACCCAGACACGATGGCCGATGCCTCCTTTTCCGTCTCCATTAGGAACTTTTGTAGAAGTAGGACAACGCTTTCATCAGAGCTGGTTGCGGGGTTGCTTGGCTTAAGACTGCACCCTCCCACTTCTCGTGAAAGGGATGAAAAGCCGAACTCTCTAGCCTTGCCAATTATTTCTTCCTTATCAGTAAAGATTAATGGCCTAAGAACTGGCGCAGGCGCGAGAGAGTCCAGGGTTCTCAGATTACTGGATGTTTGACTGGCCACTTGCCCTAAGGACTCGCCCGTCACTATAAAGTTACAATTTTCCTTTTCAGCGATCAACCCTGCTATCCTATACATGTTGATCTTGCACGCCAAACACCTATACTTGTCTGGTATGTTGAATAGCTTTAACAACTTCCAGGCGTCTCTGACAATGTAAATCTTGAGCTCATCCCAAGGAGTCTTAGAGGCCAGTAGGCTCAAACCCTCGAGCGCCCTCTCACGAGCCTTCACGCTCCAGTAAGGCGTCATGTCGATAAATACGGGTATCAAAGCTAATCCTCTTTTCAAAGCTAGTAGCGCCGCAACTGCTGAATCCACGCCTCCCGAGAAAAGCACTACTCCACATCCTTGGCTTCCATATGGAAGCCCGCCAATCCCCTTGTATACTCTTGTGAAGACGTATGTCTCTGTCTTTCGTATGTCCACTCCAATAGTTAAGTCTGGCTCGGCCAAGTCGATCATACATCCCGACGCGTCTGCAACGGCCTTTGATAATAGAGCCGTAAAATCTTTCTTAGAGCGAAAATCTCCTTGGACTTCAATCTTGAATCTCCTTGCATGATTAGCCTTTATTATGTCAACGATTGTCTCGACAAGATTAGAAAAGTTGCCTCCAATTCTTACAACAGGACTAAACGAAGAAATTCCTGGAGTGAAATTTAGAACTTTTACGAACTCGTCGACCGGTGAGGAAAGATCCTCTAAGACTACTCTTACATTGCTGACGACTCTGACCCGTGCGCTTAGACCATGTCTCTTAAGCCCCCTGATAATGCTTTCTTTCAATCGGGACAAGTGTGCACTTCTAGTATGAGCTCTAACCATGTACTCTCCGGGCCTTATCATTATAGCGTTAAACATATATACCATGCCCGTTTGTTTTATGATTAATCAAACCAAGTATTAAGGTGATACCATGACCCAGGAGATTGGAATTGACGAGTTCTCACGGGTTGAGTTGAGAGTCGGGGTAGTGAAGACCGCAGAGAGGGTGCCAGGGAGCGAGAAGCTGATCAGGTTGGTTGTCGATCTTGGACCCCTCGGAGAGAGGCAAATCATAGCGGGACTCGGGAAATGGTACGCCCCTGAATACTTCATTGGAAAAAACGTAATCATAGTAGCAAACCTTAAGCCGAAGAAAATGATGGGGCTGGAGAGCAGGGGCATGCTTCTGGCAACAGATACAGACCCACCTGTCTTAGCCACCGTTGAAAAAACTGTTCCAGCAGGAAGCAGGTTAATGTAGGATTTTTCTTTTAACAATCATAATCTATATTACTTACTGAGGTATTTACCGTACCATATCATCCTCGACAATGCATACACTGCCCTCTCCGGTGCAGCGTAAGCAGGTATCCCATTACGGTTCAGCAACCTTATTGCTTCATAAGTATCTTCGCCGCCCACGAATCCGGCGACGATGGGCTTGGAGGCCCCTGATTCCTTGTAGAATTGAATTATAGCCTTTGCCAGCTCCCTCGGATCCAATATGGCTGTCCTACAATAAAGTAAGACTATGTTATCGACTTCATCCGACTCGAGCGCTGTTCTAAGCGCTTGTAGATAGTTATCCGCATTTGCCTGCCCCGTCAAATCTACAGGATTCTTCGGGCTACCGAACCAAGGCATAGAGGCCTTTAGCTTCTCCTTCAAGCTTGGCGAAGGATCTATGAGTCTGACATTATTGAGCTCTGCAGCATCCGTGGCTAGGACTCCTACACCTCCTCCGTTAGTAATTATTAACGTTCGATCGCCTCTCGGCAATGGTTGTAAGGCGAACGCGCGAGCAACATCAAACATGTCCTCCACAGTGTATGTTCTAATTATTCCAGCTTGTTTGAATGCGGCCTCATATAAAGAATCGCTTCCAGCTAGGCTTCCAGTGTGGCTGGCCGCAGCCGAAGCACCTCTTTGAGTCCTCCCCGCTTTTATCACTATAACAGGCTTCTTCCTTGTAACCTTTGACATTCTCTCGACAAACTCCCTACCGTATCCAGGCTTCAATCCTTCAAGATAAATAGTAATAACTCTTGTATTAGGATCTTCTGCTAAGTACTCTGAAAGCTCTATGACGTCTAAATCAGACATGTTTCCAATGCTTACAAGAGCCGACAATCCTATTTCGTTCATTATCGTCCAGCCCATTAAGGCTATCCCTAAAGCCCCGCTCTGAGTTATAAAAGCAATATTTCCTCTCGAGAGTTCCAGAGGCCCGAATGTCGCGTTGATATTCAATGGAGTATATGCGTAGCCGAAGATGTTTGGACCTAAAATCCTCATACCATATTTTCGAGCTGTTTCAACCATTTTTTCCTCCATCTCAACGTTTCCAACTTCCGAGAATCCTGCCGTAATCACGACTGCTACCTTAACCCCTTTCCTACCGCACTCTTCAATGATCGGGGGAACTTCCTGAGCAGGAACGGTTATTACTGCCACGTCAACCTCGTCTGGTATGCTTGAGATTGAGGGATACGCCTTCAAACCTAAGATCTCATCTGCATTGGGATTTACTGGATAGATCTTCCCGGAATATCCATAGTATAGTATATTCTTGAGGACAACGTGACCGATCTTGCCGGGCGACCTGCTCGCACCGACCACCGCTATGCTCTTAGGCTCGAAGAGAGCTTTCACCATGATAAGCACCTCACCATGCTGTCGTATTTATGTCCTCATATATAAATTATTGCACATGGTAAATCAACATGTGTAAACCTTTCTGCCCACTTATTCATTAAATATCAGTATAATGTAATGATCAAAGCCGGCCACTCCAAACAACCTTGGAGCCATTAAGAAACAAAGGTATTAAATCGTTATTCAGGTTCAATGAATCCTTTCTCCTCAACTCCTCCGACCAAGATTCTGCAAGACTCAGTCACGCTACTACACTGGAGCAAGCCTTTGATCAGTGCCTTACCTCCCTCAAATAATACAGGGATGTATAAGGAGTCAAAACTAACGATTTCATCGATAGGATACGGGGGGTTCACCGATGATTTGACGATCACATACTGAGATAATTTCGAGGAAGACGGGTAAGATAATGCCTCCAACCCTCCCTCTATCACGCCCACTATTATTATTACTCCTAGGGTATGGTATGATGGCTTCAATAGAATGCTCTCCCCGTAATCCCTATCGAATATTATTGAATAGGCCAACGAGTGGAACAATCCCCTTCTATACTTGCGGTAGAGTTTTTCGGCAGTCCTAACAGATATTCCAGTATTCTCTGAGACTCTTAAAGCCCACTCTCTAAGTAAGGACCCCTCAAATGGTCTTAGCAAATCAACCTCGTTTAAACATTCGATAGCTTTCACAGACTCTCTCCACCCGTAGACAACGAGATCAATATCGCTCTTAAACGGATTGTGAATCCTTGGCAAGAGAGAACCCGTGACACCTATTCCAGTGGACAATCCCGTGCAATTGTGAAGTATGTCAAGAAGGCGTGAAGCCTCTGTTTCCAGCGGATCAGTTGGTCTAGAAAACAGTTCACGTGTCCTCATTATAGGATCGTATACCTCTAGGATCACGGAAGATGGAATTATCGGTATTAATGAATCATAGTATGGGATATATTGTTTCCAACCAGTACTCTCGTGGACTTGACTTGGAGTGTAAATCTTCACGAGTCTTGTGTAAAATCCGTACGAATCCTTCCAGAGGGTTTCTACGCTGGCTTGACAATACTTTAAGTAACCTATGTAATAAAATGGCGCATGATCGTTGCCAACAATTACCCCGTAGCAGTTACCTGTTGTCCTAACGTAATAGTGGTCTAAAACCATTTTATCACCGTTTATTAATTATGATTGTATGAGCTTATCTATGCAGAGACCGGGAGAGGGGAGTAGTTGACAGGCGGGACCGTCGTCGCATTAGATTACGATGGAGTGCTTGTAGATAGCTACTTTGGCATAGATGACTTCTATTTGAAAGACCTCCCGGAACTCACAGGCGTTGGAGATGTGTTTGGAAGATACCTTCTATATATGGAGTATCTCTCTGAGGGATGGGGGCTTTTGAGAATAGATTGGTGGCCCAGCGTTCTAAACCTTTCACACGATGCTATGAATGAATTATTAATTAAATATTGGGAGAGGAGGATCGAGAATACCGTAGTACTTCCGGGCTCTTTCAAGGCCCTGGAATCAATGCGGAGTAAGGGTTTTGTAGTCGTCCATGTCGGGTATATGGACGACATCCCTGGGCTTAAGAGTTGGAGGGTCGAAGTAGATGGTTTCAAACCATATTTCGACGAAATCTTGATCGTTGGAGAAGACTTCGAGTCAAGAGATGAAGCGTTAGACTATCTTTTAAGAAAATACAATCCTTCAAGACTGATATACGTTGATGACAAGCCCATTAACCTGTTCAAAATAGATCTCAAGCTTGGAAAAGATCCTCGTCTAACTCTCGTCAGAAGAGAATTTGGGAAGCAGTGGATGTTCCCGTGGGAAGACCCGGTAATGAAGTATCCAGTAGTCAAAAATCTCTACGAGGTAGAAAAATTTGTAATAGATTGATAGAGTTATATGGGTCTCGGTTCCGGCAACTCTTTCAGTTGATCTAAAACGTACTCCCTAATCTTCAATACATCGGGAGGTTGTCTCACAACTTTTCCCTCGATAACATATGGTTTCAACAACGGGCTATAATCACCGGGAACTTCGCCAGGATTCTCCATTAATCTCACCAGATCATTCAATCCTGGTCTTTTTCGGAAGACTTGCTTAGCCCCCGGTAGTTTTCCTCGCTTGGCTAAAGGAAGCCATCTTCCGTTTTCGTAAACTTCAACAATGTCTGCACTGATATCAATGCTCTGGGGAAATGATACGCTAGTACCTATCCCGAAGGCATCTACTATATTTCTCAATTCAATTATTTCTTCTTCATCAATACCTCCGCTCACAACAATCTTAACATTTGAATATCCGTAGAGGTTTAGGGTCCATCTAACCTCCTCCACGATCCTCCTCATATTCCCCCTTCTACTACTCGGAGTGTCTAATCTCACCCCATGCAACTTCTTCCCTAGTGTCTCGGCAGCCATCAAGGCCTCAATCCTTTCATCGTAGAATGTGTCAACAAGCATGATTCTGGGAATGTTCTCTTCTATCACCTCGTCAAATGCCTTCCATGCTTTCCTCTGATCGCCAAAGGCAATTATCAATGCATGCGGCATTGTCCCCGACGGGGTAAGTCCAAGGTATTTCTCGCTAGCAACTCCAGAAACCGCATCCATGCCTCCAATGAAGGCTGCCCTATCCACCATTGGAGCTAGGGCAGGGTGAACAGCCCTCAACCCGAAGAATAAGAGAGTCTTATCCATTGCGAGCCTCTTCAATCTAGCTGCCTTGGTAGATATGCTGGAGTAATGGCGAAGTATACCCAGCAAGGCGGTTTCAAATAAAATGAAATCATCGAGATATCCTTCAATAATCATCAAGGGTTCACCAGCTTTAAAAATTGTTCCCTCATCCATTGCGTATACATTCACCGGTTTTCCTTCAAGAAGCTTCAATACTTCCTCTAGTCCTGTGAACACTGCCCACTCGTATCCTCCCGGGAGGCTCATAGAATGAAACTCCATTCTAACCTTCTTTCGAAGATTTTTAGTCCTTAGAATCTTCACAGTCCTCTTAAAATAGATATCTGTTACTATTCCATTCAATAAATCCTCCTCGGAAGCAACGTAAAACCTCATTCCTTCTCACCTATCACGGTTATTACAACACGTCTCTTCTCCCGTGGACCATCCATCTCCAAGAAAAAGATGTCCTGCCAAGTTCCTCTAACGAGTCTGCAGTCGTTTACTGGCATTACTCTTTCATGCCCAAACAACGCTGAAGATATGTGAGCATGGGCATTGTCATCTATCGAGTTGTGACGCCACTTCCTGCTACCAGGCTCTGAAAAATCCCTTACTTTCTGAAGGATGTCTTCCAAGAGCCCTGGCTCGTTCTCGTTAACGATTACCCCGGCAGTTGCATGGGGCACGCTAACCACTACTATTCCCCTGCAAACTCCGCTTTCTTGTACCGCTACCTCAACATATTTAGTTATATTAACAAGCTGGAACCTCTCAGTGGTAGATAATTCAACAGTTTTAATGGCGATTTTCAAAAATATCCCCTTGATAATACTATAAGAATGAAAGGTTTTATAACACAATATTTAAGGAGATAAATTGATTTGTAATATAGGTGTTGTTAATGGAGGATGAATGGGATTATAGAAAGAGGAGAAGACCCTTCTGGTGGGATATAGAGCGAGACATTGAAAGAATGTTCGAAGACATTATGAGAGAGTTTGAAGAGATGTTCCACCCTATGAGATTAAGAGATTTGGAGAAAGAACTGGAGAAACAGGGGATTAAACCGTATGTTTACGGCTTCAGGATAACTATAGGGCCTGATGGAAAACCCGTAGTCGAAGAGTTCGGGAATGTGAGAAGAGTAAAAGGAAGACCAATAATAACCGAGGAGAGAGAACCTTTGGTGGATGTATTCGAGAGCGGTGATGAGATAACAGTTATTGCGGAGATACCTGGTGTTGAGAAAGAGAAGATCGAAACAAAGATAAGCGAGGATGGAAAAACTCTTGTGATAAGCGCGAGTGATACAAATAGAAAGTATTACAAAGAAGTAGAGTTGCCATCGGAAGTTGACCCTTCATCAGCTAAGGCTGTCTACAGAAACGGTGTATTAGAAGTTAAGATGAAGAAGGCTCGTAAAGAGAAGAAGGGATTCAAGATTAGCGTTGAATAAGGGGCTACGATTGCTAATAGGAGTAATAAGCGATACCCACGATAATATCTTTCTCGTTGAGAAAATCCTTGAAAACCTTTTACATAATGGTGTAGATTTAATCATTCACCTTGGCGATATCATTAGTCCCTTCGTAGTGAAGAAAATGAAAGATACATTGGGGAATAAGGACGTAGTAGCCGTAAAGGGAAACAATGATGGAGACGTTTACCTATTGTCTACTCTTTTTCAAAGATTCGGCTGGGTTTTCAGCAACGAGCCTTTAATATATGAAATTCAGGGAAGAAAATTATTCCTTTTCCACGGATTTGGAAATGCTAGTTTCACAGAAGAACTAGCTGAGGCGCTTGCTAAGTCCTTAAGAGTTGACGCGGTATTGTTTGGACACACTCACAATGCCCTTATTAAAATTGTGGACGGGAAGATCGTTTTGAACCCTGGCGAGGGATGCGGGTATTTGACTGGTCACGCCTCCTACGGGGTCATCGATATTTCTTCAATGGAAAGTAAAATATACTACCTATAATAAAGTATCTAAATGGCGATTTGCTTGGAGACGCGCTGGAAAAGTGCAAGTACGCCTGAGACTATAGATAGAAAACAATATCATTTAGAAATAAAGCCTGGGGATGTAAGTCGATATGTTCTCCTCCCAGGCGACCCCGGAAGAGTAGAGATGATTGCAGGTTTCTGGGATAAGAGCTGGAGAGTGTCAGCCCACAGAGAATATGTAACGTACAGCGGATTTTACAAAGACGTGTTCATTTCAGCCACGAGCACAGGCATAGGGGGTCCCGCGACGGCAATAGCCGTCGAAGAACTAGCAAGAGTTGGTTCCGACACTTTCATACGCGTTGGAACCACAGGAGCATTGATCAAAGAGATAGGAGTTGGAGACTTGATCATTTCCACAGGAGCAGTGAGGCTCGAGGGAACGAGCAAACACTACGTCATGCCAGAGTATCCCGCCATTGCAAGCCTTGATGTAACATTGGCTCTGATCGAGGCCGCTGAATCATTGGGGATTAATTACCACGTTGGAATAACCGCTAGTAGCGACAGCTTCTACGTGGGACAAGAACGGCCCGGGTTCAAAGGATACCTTCCGCCGTTTCAAAGAGGTCTCATAGACTTCTTGAGAAGTGTCAGAGTATTAAACTTCGAGATGGAGGCTTCCGTGATTTTCACTCTCGCAAGTATCTACGACTTAAGGGCCGGGGCCGTATGTGCAGCGATCGCTAATCGCGAGACAAACGAGTTCAGCCCTGGTGCAGGAGTCAAGGAGGCTATAATGGTTGCCAATGAAGCTGTCAGAATTCTCAGCGAATGGGATGCAGAATTAGCAAGGAAGGGTAGAAAAATAATAACGCCCTCTCTCATTGTGGAGACTTACCTTAAGAAGGGTGGCAGATGACGGGTAGATCAAAAAGCTATATTCACGTGAGCGTTGGGAACCTAAATTTAGATGTTGTCACATACGTGGAGAGGCCTATAGGTCCTGACGAGAGCTTAATTGCGGAGAGCCTGGAGATCCGCCCAGGCGGTGCTGCAGCCAACTACGCAGTAGCTACGGTCTGGTTTGGACATAAATCTTTTCTCATATCTTCAATATCGAACCACGAGCTAGCTCGAACAGCGCTTCAAAAAGTTTATGAAAGAGGAGTCGTCACAACCTATGTGAAAACCGTTGACGACGCTCCAGGCATGGTTATCATAATGGTTTACCCTGATGGAAATAGGTCTATGATTCGGTTTTTAGGTGCAAACAGGTCGTTGTCCCCTGGAGACGTACCCCTCGAACTTTTAAAAGAGTCGAATGTCGTTCACATGGCCTCTATTAATCCAAGCATAGCCTGCGAGATAGCGAGTGTAGCTAAGAAGTATGTCCCGCTGGTATCTTATGATCCAGGGGGGTTCGTTGCAACCGCAAAATCCAAGGTCTTAAAAACCCTCAAGCATGTCAACCTGCTCTTCTTGAACAAGGAGGAGGCATTTACGTTGTCTGAAGGATCTATTACGAGATTACTTGATTACGATGTTGAGATTCTAGCGGTGAAGCTTGGAAGTAAAGGAGCGGTAGCATTCACGAATAATAAGGCATGGCACTCCTTTGCCGAGCCTGTCGAGAAGATAGTGGACACTACTGGATCAGGGGATGCTTTCAACGCAGTTTTCAACTCTGTTTACATTGAGACCGGAGATTTAGAGAGGGCGTTGAAATATGGGGTCGCTGCGGGAACTCTTAAGGCTTCGTGCCGAGGTAGCTTTATATGCAAGGACAAGAGAGTCCTTAGGAAACAGTTGTTGAAAACCATCGTTAAGCCTTTTACAGGGGACTTAACAGATGTGATTAGAGATTAAAATGTCTTGCGTTGAGCTATCGAGAAAAATAGGGGAGTTTCTGAAGAGAGGACTCTTTGAAGGATACGTGTTCCAAATAGAGAATGAAAAACTCAAACTCTTGATTTCAGACGCTTCTATTAAGAGGCAACTCGGGATCTCAGATCAATCTCAAGTTTTCCATTGCAATCCAAGAAAATTCTACCTCTCTACTCTTCCAATTTTTTTCAACGAAACGATAAGAGATATTGTTGATATCATTTCCAAGCTATCTGTGTTTCTCAAAATCCATCCTGTAGGGATTCTAACTATAATATATGAAAAATACGATCATCGAAACGTATCAATCATCAAAATCATGGAGAACCTAGACAAGAATCTTTTAGCTCGAGGCCTCCCAACGATCGATAAGATTGAGCTAGCCATTTTAGTTCACGATTTGCTTGAAGCATCAAATGAAATAAAAAGAATTAGAAGAGAATACAAGGATGAAGACGACTACAATAGGTATCAGCTAGAGTGGGAAAAGCTTAATAGATTATTGAAAAGAATAAGGGATAAGCTCGGCTCGGATGAGCTAGAGAGAGTTCTTCCTCGCGATGTTGGAAGAGTGGGTGACAGGGATATTGCAATTGGAGAGGTGGTTGTTAGAAAAATGATTTCTGAAAGCGTGGGCTCGGAAAGTTGGGCTCGGAAGGCTGTTTTCGTAACCCCCTCAGAGATATTGGGATCCGTTGACGAAAATGCTGTATCTATTATGAACTCGTTGCCTATGAAACTTCTAAATCAGGGTATTGAAATATTCTTCTACATACCCTCTAGATTCTCCTTCATCGCCAATTTTATCTCTAATAGGGATAGAACAGTAATCGTGTGACGGGTGACCATCTTGGAAAAGCCGATCAAAATCTACCGGAACGAGGACGTTGAGAAAGTAATAGCATGCATTCCTTCAGGACACGTTCACACTAGGTTTGTCATCGAGCTGAAGGATCAGGTGATTATATTGCAGGAAGCGGTCGTTGCAGCACTGGTAAGAGCTTACGCTTCAACTGCAATACATCCAACGAGGAAATCAATTATTCTCGTATCCAAGACTCTACCGGATGTAAAGAAGGGGTTCGCCAAATCCCAATTGATTGAGAGCGAGATGCAGGATGGTTGCGAGGATTTCATAAAGAGCCGATGATCCTAGATTGTTTCACGATCGTTTCAACCCACTCTAACAAAGAGTTGCCTGAAATATTTTTATTTAACAAAGATAAAATTTAACTCTAAGGTTGAGTCCAAATTGGCTGAAAGTAGTAGATTAGTTCTAGCACCGAATTTTAAGACGTGTTTCGAGCTTCTACCATTCGATGCTCTAAGCGAGAGGCTTGAGTTTTCGATAATAATAAATCTATCCCAACCGGGGATGAAAATCCTTGAGTTCTTAATGAAGGAGTCGGGAAATTATCCTCTTTACGTAGAAATCCACGGCGTATCCCATGGTTGCAGGCTGATGGTTATTGGCTCTCAAATCACCCATGCCTTCTGTAAGGATGCTCACGGCTTTGCGGAAACCCTTAAAGAATTGAACAAAATACTTACGTCTCGAGAGAACGTGGATGCACGAATATATAAGGTGAGCTTATCTCTACCTCTTCAGGAATCGAAACCCATCGTGAGGCTCATCCACGCCCTCTACATTTCAACCTTAATATGTCAATTCGAGCAATCAATATACTACTTGAAAGAGTTAGAGAAAAAAATAATTAAAGACCTTAATGAGGCCCTCCATGCCAAGGCAGACCCTCGTTGTAGAGAGAATATTGAGAGGGAGTTCAGAGAAATGAAGAAGAAAATAGAGAAAAAGAGACTGGTTGACTTCTTAGACCAGGTTCAAGCCTTCGCCAAGATATATAACTCATGCGTTGACTAAGCCTCGAGAGTGAGATTAAAATCCTTATTCCATGTAATGATCTTCGTAGTTTTCATGTGATTGGAGGAGAGGATAAGGGTTGATACGGGGTATACTATTATGTCTAATATTGCTCGGTAGCATCTCCGCCTACCTGCCCCGGGAAGAGGTAACCAGTGATGAACAAGAATATTTATCAATCATAGAATCCTACGCTAGAAGATTGAAAAAACTAAGTATCGTTGGAATGAACACTTCTGAGGCCGAACAATACATTAGCAACGCCCTCAGCCTGCTGAATAAAGGCGAACTAACTATTGAGGAAAAAGAGTGGATTACAGGTAATCTCACCCTGGCTGGGATATTTATTGATAGATTAGAGGAGAATTATCCTAGTTTCATCTTCTGGAGAAACCTAGAAGTAACCGTAACAATATTAGGTTTAATCTCAATACCTATTCTAACATACGTGTTCCTCCCGCGAGTCTGGGCCCTGGTCTGGTTTAAAACAAGAAGGAAATGGATCGTCAAGAGGTCAAGAGTTAAATAATTCATTAAGCCTTTATTGGAAAAAGCTGTATAACTCCCAATCGACTGTCGAAAGGAATAACAATGATATAAATTCACGGGATGGCTGGGAAATGTCGAGAGTAGAAGAAGTTTTAAGATACAGGGCGAACGTCACTATAGGATTCTCCATAATCATGATGATACTCTCCCTTTTCCTAACAACTATTTACAAAAACTACTCTCAAGGTATAACCAAGCTCATGCTCGTGGAGGAATATAGCTATCTCATTCCCGTAATAGTATCCACTATAAACACGCTCTACTTGAGTCTACGACAAGTTGGTTTCTCCTACAGCGTGCGCATAAGTAAAATTATACTATCGCTGTGTTTTATCTCGCTTTCCCTCATCTTTTACTTGACCTCGTACCTCGTGATTGAATTGCAGATGCAACTTCTGGGTTTCAGTTTTTCATGGCTTTTTCTATCACTCGTGATCTTGGTGTACGATCCAAACAGGCCCGTGGATCTGATCCCCCTTGCATCAATATTCTTCCTAACGCCCATCCCTACTTTCATCATAGACAGTTTCACTCCGCCTTTATCAAGGGTGGTCGGTTGGGTCGCTGCTTTTACTACGGGGTCCATGTATGTTGAGGGCCCCGGGTTCTCTCAAATAGTAGTTGAAACACATAAGGGATCCGTATCCCTCAGTGTTGAGGTCGCGTGTACTGGAATCGTTACGATCTCTACCATTTTATCGGTTTTTCCGATTCTTCTCTACTTAACTGTTGCATCAACCGGAGGCGCGAGGAAAAAGGTTTACGCATCAGTGGCCTCTCTCCTGACCTCACTTCTAATCGGGTTCGCGGGAAACGTTCTCAGAGTAATTTTAGTGATAATTGCTGTAAAGCTGATTGATCCAGAGACCGGTTTGACGCTATTTCACTATTCACCCTCTATAATATATGCGTCTGTGTCAGCAGCAACTGCTGTAGTCATCATCAGGAAAATCCTGGGGCCCAGGGTTTTTCAATTTAAAATTCCGCTTCATATAGAAGGAGTTAGCCCGCGAGTGATGATAGCCTCCCTTCTATTAGCAATGACTATATCTATCACATACATGGGCATCCTAAAGCACGTGGAGGCTGTGAGCACGTATCCAAATAACGAGGCAGAGATCTTAGTAGATAGCCTCAACGACCTTCTTAACAGTCCATCCAAATACCTCCTCAACTCTTCGGATGTGACCTTTGTCAAAGAGAGTTACGATGATTTTTTAACAAGGGTCTTAGGAGCTTTGAAAGTGTTCAGAATCACGTTTTTAGTAAACAAAAGCGTCACCTACACTGGATATATTGAAATAGTGGATACTCCGGCGCGGCTACATACTTGGCAGTTCTGCCTAACGTTACAAGGATTCAAGATTGTTGATTCCTGGACAAGAAGTATCGAGGGGGAGTCCATCAGTTTCATACGGGTATGGGATGGCGTAAATCATTACCTGCTCTCTTATGTTCTAAGAAAGGTGATGATTAAGGTGGAGGGTGAAAACATCCCAATATATTTCAGGCTATCCATCTTCGCGCCAATTCCTGCTTCGAATACCGATATCGTTGAAAACGAGGCGGTCAGGTTGTTTTCATCCTTATGGATTACTTCGGGAGGTAGTTCTCCGACAAAATTTGAAATGCTACATTACGCTACCCTGGCTTACTATGTAACAACGATAAGTGCGATCGCATACTTTTTAATAATGGTCACTTCTCTTATCATAAATACGTGGCGAAAGAGCCGCCGGTGAGTACTCCTTGGATTTCGACAGCGCTAGATCACTGGTAAACGAAGTGGTGAAAGAGATAAGGAGAGTATATGTGGGCAAAGAGGAGATAGTGAAGCTATCCGTAGCAACTCTCGTCGCAAACGGACACCTGCTCATAGAGGGGTATCCAGGCACTGGAAAGACCCTTCTCGGAAAAGCGCTGGCGAAAGCTATTGGGGGAGAATACGCGCGCATCCAAGGACACCCTGATATTCTCCCATCGGATATTCTCGGTTTTCACATCTACAGACTTGACGGGTCTAGGGAGTTCGTCAAAGGACCCGTGTTCTCGAACATCTTGTTATTTGACGAGCTTAATAGGGCGCCAACCCGTTCACAATCCGCCATGCTGGAAGCTATGCAAGAGAACCAGGTCACTGTTGATGGGGTGAGATACCCTCTACCTAAACCCTTCATGGTCATAGGGACACAGGTTCCGACGAAACTGGCGACGGCACCATACCAAGTCCTCGAAACACTCCTAGATAGGTTCGCAACATCTATCAAGAGCTATTATAACCCCATAGAGGAAGAAGAGGAAATAATTGAAAAATCGGATGTAATCTTGGAGCTCCCCATAGACCAAGTTACTAAGCCCCAGGAGCTTGTACAGGTTGCCGCCTCGCTCCCCCAATTAATACACGTGGATAAGCTGATTGTGAACTATATCGCGTCACTAATAGGATACTTGAGAAGCCATGAGGCTGTCGCATTCGGTCCTTCTCATCGTGCAAGCATTCACTTGATGAGGGTAAGCAGAGTGTATGCCTTAATGGATAATAGAGATTATGTAATACCGGATGATGTGAAGAAGCTAGCAGATCCCGTGATATCACACCGGGTAAGAATCAAGGAGGAATACGAACTGGAGGGGATTAACATCGATTCGATCATTGATGAAGCATTGAACAAAGTGCCGGTTCCAAAGTGAGATAATGATCGAGTTAGTATTGATAGCTTTATCCATCATAATCATCGACATCCTCACATTAATGTTTAATCAGGTTCTTCTAATTATGGTGTTAACGTTAATGATGATCATATTCGCGGTCAACTATATGGTTTTATTCAAAACTCCAAGCGAGTATGTTAGTTACTACACTCCCCTCTTCTGGACGGCCCTCTCCTACTTAATATTCAATTATTTAGGTTTAGATAGTCTACTGCAAGATCTATCATTAATAATTTTATTCTTTACATTAACAGTTTTGTTCTGGGACATGCCTGTTCTAAGAGGTTTGTTTACCTATGCAACACCACCATTGATACTTTTAAGCGCCTTCATAAGCAGTCTCGTCGGATGCTCCACCCCTGCAAGATTCGTCCTTCTAGCATTAATGGACTCCCTCGCCGGTAGAAGTCTAGCTAGCCTGCATGGTTATCAGCCAAGAGTTTTATTTTCGCAGGCCTTGTTCGCGGCGGCTTTGAGCCTATCCCCCGTTTTCTATGTGTCAAACACATTCCTGATTTATAATATCACTGCATCAATCATAAAAGTAGTCCTTTATCTCAAGGACTTTAAAAAGATAGACTACATAGCGATAGACGTGGTGTTTAAAATCACCATCCCAGGGGTGTTTGTTTGAACAAGCGCCTTTTCGGACTAGGCCTCTCAATAATACTCATATCTACGGTCTTTTTGCTGTATTCAGTCACATACGGCGATTCAGGTCTCACAGGGGTATCAGCGTCAATCGTTGTAGTCGGCTTAACGATCATGTACTCCAGCTTCACGACTACTGAAAACTTCTTGAACGTTCTCCAAGAGTACGCCAAGCTAGCTACTAGTTGCCTAACTACGATTATTGAAGAGGCTGATTTGCTAGATGGGAAAATATCCGTGTTGAAAACCCCGAGTAATTACTATGTCGTCGTTTCAAAAAGCTATATCCCTCCACAACCATATCCCGGGCTCTCTGTTCAAATGGGACAGCCCGTATTCACTATTCCTACAGCCAGCATCCTAGAGAACACTTCCACGGCAACAGATCAGCAAGCAGATCTCGAATCATCGCTTCTCGAAGTATTGGCAGACGAGCTGGGTCTATGCGAGAGAGTAAAGGTTAATGTAAATGGATCCATTATAAGGGTATTAATGGAGGGTCTTCCAGAGTTCGTGAAGGACCAGGCTAAATATCCGATTAATATGTCAAATATCATCACAAGTATAGTGGTTGCAAGACTTGTTAATAACTCTGTAAAACTTGTTCGCCAGACCTCCTCGCCAGACTCAATGGAGCTGATCTACCAAGTGGTTGATCAGCCATGAACGCTAGATATTCGACATTTTTAATCACGTATGTATCCTTGGTTACATTGTTCAACTCCGCTTTGCTTCTTCTAGGAGAAGAAAGAGTAGATGCTTTCATAGCTCTAAATATATTATGCTTTTACATATCGTATGCGCTGGTGAAACCGTTTCCGCGTACTGCTCTGCCCGTGAAACTTCTTCATGCGACTTTAATCACATTATTCATTCTTATAATAAGTATTAGAATCTCAGAGGTCATTGTGAAATGAGAAGGAGCTCACGCTTTTTTATTGCCTTATCGATCTTGATGATGGCGTGCGCCGCTTTATGTTATGGCGCTACCGCTGAGGGAATTGACGAAAAGGTTGACTGCAGGTTTCTGGGAATAATGTTGAGGAACGTGCTAGAACGCGTTAGCGCTGATGATTACAGTGTAAGAGATGAAATAAGCATTCTGGTAAGGATCAACCTCCCAGAGCCGCTAAGATCAAGGCACGTTAAGACATATAATTACTTATTAAACTATTTAGAAGGCGTAGAATACATTCACGGCAAAAACGTCAGTAAAACTCCACTAGAAATAGTGGCAAATCTACGCGAGTTTTACGCCCGGTTCGAAGATGCAGTCAAGGCGTATATGGTTCAGTTAAGCAGTTGTATAAACGATCAAACGCTATTCTCGACGATCAACTCTTTAACATCAATACATGCCAAAAGTGTTCTGGAGAAAATCCCTATACTAATTGAGCTAGTAAGCTCAGAGACGTGGGCATCGAACTTTATATCGATAAGCCTTAACAAACTCTCCTTCTCGCCAGGAGATATCATCTACGCCAATATTTCCGTGGTGGAGAAGGAGATTATCATGCAGAACGAGTTTCAAATAGCTCTTTGGCCTACATTCGAAATCATTGGAAAGGGGTTACTTATTCCCCAGGAGGGATATTATTCTGGATGGTTTCAGATCCCATCTCTATATGAGCTGAGCAATAGGGTTGATTTAAGAAGCCTTCAGGAGGACAACAACCTTTTAATAATAACTAGGGGTTCTTTAAACGGTTCGCAAGTGGTTGGGATTAAATTCTTTAAATTAAGGTTGAGTAAGCCCATGGTTTACATGACGATAGATCCGCCATTAGCATACATGGGAGATTCTTTGAAAATAAAGATACAGTCTAACGGCGTGTATTTTGGAAGATTATTTATCAACAACAGCTTGATAGCGAGCTTGAACCTCACTCCCGGGCAACGCGAGGTTGTGCTCACACTAGATCCCTCCAATACTTCGGCCGGATTGGTAACTATTACATTAAGTGTGGAAATGACCGAGGCTTCCCTACCAGCAAACATAACATCCTCGGCAATAATAGCAAGAAAGAGAATACCGATTCATCTTGAAACCCCTTTAATCATAACCACTCTTCATAACTCTATAAGACTCAGAATAATACTCGAAGACCCTTCCTCTCTACCAGTCAAAATATCTATCGTTAGGCCCCAAAGAGTTGAATTAGAAACGAACACTTCTCAATCCATCGAAGCAGAGATAAGCTTTCCATGGGTACCAGTAATTAGCTCTGAGATCCGCATCGTTGCAACACCCGAAAACCCCAGTTTTGATGTTTGCGAGGAACGATTTACATTATTTATAATAAATCCATCATTAACAGTGATCTGGGGTTACGGACTTACACTCGCATTCATGTTTGTTAGAAGGAGGGAGGCCGTCTTCACTTTCTACATTAAGACCTTGAGGAACAGAGGAACCCTTAGGCAAGAATCAGAGAAGACTAGTGATTTCAAAGGACTCCTAGAGACTAAGTCGCTAATAGCTAAGATATACTATGAGACTTTAAACAAGCTTAACATTGATCCGCCCCGAATTGCTGAAACTCTCAGGGAACACTTTGATCGAATCTCCCTTAGTACTGGACTGAAAAAAATATTGCGAAAACTGCTCCTCCTTGCCGAAAGGGATTTATATGGAAAGATAAAGCCAAAGATTGAAGAAGCGGACGAGCTCGTCGAGGAGGTGTTGAACTATGAGAATGGCTGATTACTTAGTCTTAATCCTTTCCGTTTCGACTCTCCTCGGAGCAGCCAGCATTATCGTCTTTCCCTCAACAATTGAATATTCGGTTTTCAATGAGGGGGATACTGGGTTCTCAAAACTCGTGAGGGAGTTTAATGGAAAAATCGTAGTAAACCCTTCTGAGTTCTCATCCGTGGATCCTTCGACTTCAATCATTATAACCTCTAATACCGGCCCAGCCTCCCCTAGGGTCGCCGAGAACCTAGCGGTTTTTGTAGAGAGAGGGGGCGTTTTAATAGTCACGGGTGACCCGTCATACATGAATTCTATTGCAGAGGCTTTTGGGTTGAAGCATGTATCGAGCGGTAAAACAGTTTACGACATGGTATACAACCGGGGAGACCGTTTCAAACCTGTAGGTTACAGCAGAGTTTGCAATTGCAATGTTTCACTGTGGAAGCCGTATGCTTCTGACTTGAGCGGAGAAAATGTTTTGATCGAAACCTCCCCCTTCTCATATTTAGATTCAAATGGAAACGGGTTTTTAGACCTAGGTGAGCCAATAAGGGTTTTCCCCGTTGGGATACTTTACAAATACCATGATGGAGTCGTGTTCTTCATCCTTTCAACCAGGGTCTTCACAAATGACCTGGTTGAGTTTAACAAGGAATTCCTCGAGTGTTTAAGGAAAGAAAGGGTTCTATACATCGATCAAACAACGCCATTCAGTAAACCTTTTGAAAACCTGAGGTTCCTGGCATTAAGACAGGGAAATATCGTTTTCGCCGGAGTCCTGGCAGTCATAATAGTGGTGGTGATGCTTCATGCGCGTAGCAGGGAATAGCTCACACTACCTCGCTGGCTTGATGTTCTTTTCATCTATGATATCATCTTACATCACCGGAAACCTTTTCTACTCAATAATAGGGCTTATTTTTTCATCCCTACTTTACTACGTTAAGAGGGAATTGTATGATGTGGTAGTTCTTGCATGGAGCGCTTCCTGCTTTGTGGCTAACCCTGCCGTTTTACTTCTAACGACTCTGGCACTGCTAATAGTTCATGCATCAACACCCTTAATCGTTGAGTATTCCGAGAAGTCCAAGCTCTGGGATTCTTTCATTACAGCCGGTGTTTTAACCCCGGTGTACCTAGTTAACCCACCCTCGTTGATTCCCACTACAATATACCTCTCTATTTCCACAATAGTGAGCTTCAGAGAGTACTTGAGGTTGTCGAGAATAAAGGTTTTGCTTAGAGAAAAAACCCAGTCGATCCTACTTGGTGAAGACGCTGTATTCCATTTGGATATCCTCTCCGACTCCGCATTCGCGTATAAGGTCACAGTAAACAACAAGACCCTCAGTAAAGGTTTCCGAGACAAAGGCGGAGTGATAGAGTTGAGGTTCTCTCCAAGACTAGCGGGATTACATGAATATAATGTAATCATCGAGATATCTGATCCTCGCGGATACTCTAAAATACGCCTCGCTCCACAGGTATTGAAGGTTAAAGTCACACCTAAATCCTCGGTGATTCAAAGAACTTTCAAGGAGATACTTGGAAAATACTACTATACTACCACTCCACCCCCCGTCTGGCTCGTTGTCCAACGGTGGGGTTCCGCAAAAGGCTTGACAGTGGGTGAGGAGGAGATTATTGAAAGAGAACATGGAGTCGGTAAGGGGGCGGTGGAAACAGGCAAAGGGATTGAAGGTTTAAGGGAAGTCTCCGCTGAAGGCAAAATCATTTTCACCCTCTCACTTTTTCACACCCCATTAAGAGAGCTCGGTTACTCAGCCTCCCGGACTACAACAGGAGAGTACGAGGGGGCTAGAGAGTACTTGCCTGGAGATCATCCGAGGAGCATTCATTGGAAGAAAAGCGTGAGCAAAGGGGAATTAATCGTAAAAACCTTTTCAAAATCTCCTGAACCGGGAGGAGGCGGTGGAGGGGGTGTAATAGTAGCCGATTGGGATGCGTCCAACCCTATTGAACTGGATACGTTGATAAGGGCTACTTATGCAGCCTTGTTTGCAGTCCAGAGGGAAATTTTCCTTCTTCTAAGGCTCCCAAGCGGGACGACGATTTTCACTCGCGGAAGTCTAACACAAATTATACAAGTTCTCAACGAAATACTTTTGTTAGAGGAGGTGCAGGCGAGATTTAACTATGAAACTCTCGACCGTCCCAGGTTAAATATTGAGAGAGAATCCGATGTAAAGGCTTGGAGAGAGCTGTTGGATTATTATATGAGCTACGCGATATCTCTCCTCACGTTCCTCGAAGAAAGAGTCCCCAAGAAGTCAGGGTTCATATTGATCCATCCTAAGGCGTATCACTTGAAATACCATATTATTGCTCAAAACTTTTCTAAATTTGGATTAACAGATATACGCATTAAGGAGGTCCCGGATTTACGTTACATGATTAGTAAGCTGATGAGGGAGGTACGGTGATACTTGACGAAGAGGTTTTCGCAGTAATATTAGCAATAACGATCGTTGGGTCTGCGATCGGAGTAGCCCTTGCCATCCCGCGCATGGATGAGCCTTTCACCGCTCTTGGACTTCTTAACGAGGAGGGTAAAATTGGGGAGTATCCTTCAACGGTGTTTGTCGGGCAGGAGGTCAAGCTGAATTTATTCATATACAACCATCTTGGCTACACCGCACTCTTCAAGTACCAGGTTAAAGAAGGCGACGGCGAGATACCAAATGAAAAATCTCCTTTAACTGGAAAAAAGGTTTTAAACGAGGGCTTCATCATTCTACCTCACAAAGAGAACAAGACAATACCGTTAACAATTGTTTTTAGAAATCCTAAGTTGAATCAAACACTTGTCTGTGAACTGTACTATTACAACCCTGATTCAGGGCTTTGGGAGTATACAGGGAGATACGTGTTCCTTAGATTAAATGTTACAGAGGTGATTCTGCCCTGAGCAGTAAAGAAACTCTAGAGGAATACGTTAACGAAAAGAAGCTCGGAAAATGGGCTTACCTTGGATTTCTAGTAGATTTGTATAGGGAATGGGTGGAGGGTAGGCTCGAAATCGAGGACCCTGAGAAACCAAAGAGTTTCGCAGAGTTCGTCTCGCGAGCGGATTATTCGACCTGGTTTTACAGTTTAACCGGCTTGACAGTCGCAACAGTAATACTAGTCCTACTCACCGAATATTACAGAGTCTCGTCGCCTGCAAGATACGTGCTTGGAAGCGTTTTCGTCTTGTTCCTACCTGGATACTCCCTGCTGAAGGCACTCTATCCCGATAGGTCCCTCCGTCCGCTGGAAGAATTCGCTCTCTCAATCGGGTTAAGTCTTGCACTAGTTCCCTTAATAGGGCTTGTCCTCAATTACACTCCATGGGGTATTAGACTAGTCCCGGTGACGATAAGCATTGCAATATCTACCCTAACCTTCTCAATGATAGGATTGTACAGGTCGTACAAAAGCCTGAGTTAGATTTTTATATAATACACTATAATATCAGAAACGAAGGGTGTTAAAATTGAGCAAGGACCAGACAATCGGATGGCTTCTGATGGCTGTCTCCATCATTATTATCATACTGTATGGATACGTATTATTTATGACCGATTATAGTTTAGTCCTAATGCAGCTGACGTTAATGATAGCCGTCATCGGAGTTTTCGGAATACTTGGATGGATCGGCTATACCCTGGCAACAACTCCTCCCCCGAAGCCCATAGAGGAGATAGAGAAGGAGATAGAGGAAGAACTCAAAAAGTTGGAAAAGGAGGTAAAACAAGAGGAGAAGAAGGATTAAGGGCTACAATTCTCCCCGCATTTTTCAAGTAAGAAAGTTATAAACTCCTTGTCTTCCTTAAGCATGTAATCCAAATAGGTAATTAGGAATTGATACTGCTGAATATAAAGCTCGAGGAACCTTCCTTCTTCAGCAGCCTTGACCAAGTTTTCAACAACAGTTTTAAACTCGGCGTGAGTTGTTTCATGGTCTTTCCGCTTGCTTTTAGGATAATTATATTTAACCATTAAATTCTCCTCGATCTCGAAATGCTTTTTAACGGATTCATAGGCGTTTTTTATAAGCCCCGTAACCTCGTCGACCATTCCTTCGATAATAGCGGTGAAAACCTTTTGGAAATTCATGAACATTTCTTCATGTGCTTGATCAAGTATTCTTATCCCAAACTTGTATCTCTCACTCCACTCAATGAATATCGGCTTAACCTTGTAAACTCTGAGATCTCCCTTCCCCTTCGTACAGTATCCAGCTAGAGCGGCGAGTTGTTTATCGATATCTTCCCCCATCCCGAGACACTCGAAGTTAAGCACTACCCGCCCCTTCGATATGATCAGGCAGTTTACCCCTGCCTCATCCCTATAATCAAGGAAAAGGTATTCATCGCCCCCCGCCTTAGATATTTCTGAGGCCAAATCTCTCATCGTTTGCCCAGCATACTCAATTCTCTCAAGCTCCAAGAGCTCTCTAAGATGGGCAAGCCTGATCCTCTCCATGGCTTTTATAAGTGTTGGTGAAAACAGTAGTCCACATGAATCATTCAAGACCAGTATTTTCTCAACGCTATTTGACAACTCTTCTACCCTCTAGTTATTACTTTTCAACAATTTCGAGATTTTAAACTCGCACCTAACTGAGTATGTCCTGTCATTTTTAAGGAAAACGGAGCCCCATGGATCCTCTGAAGAGGTTTGAGATCGTGAAAACCTCAAGATTCATGCTAGGAATGACCATTGCTACAATACTAGTAAGCATAGCTTTCGCAAGCGTGTTCGTGTATTATCCTGCCGCAGTCAACGTGAATCCCTCGAAACCGCCCGTCGTGTTCATGGAAGGAAGCAACAGCGGTGGGAGAGACCTTTACGGAGCGATTATTGAAGTTACATTAGATCCTACTGGAACGAGCGCGTCTCTCACCCTTCACCCAACCTATCAAAAGACCTACTATGTGGATGTTTTGAGAATAAGGAACCAGGATCCTAACAACGCATACTATGTTAAAGTAAAGGTTGCCGAGACGGTGACAAGCGGTAATCTCGCGTCCGCAAGAATTTACTTGTACGAGGGAGGCGTCCTTGTGGGAACAGTGGACTTGTTGACGACTCAGTTGCAACCAGACAACTGGATACTTCTAAACGCTGAAGGAGAGTTGAGAATGGATTTCGAGTTCGTTTACACAACGCAAGGCGGTAGCTATGAGACGCCGCCCCCGGGAAGCGGCTCAATACTGTTAGAGCTCATATATAGCTCGCAAAACACTGAGAGCCCGCCGTGAGGTGGAGAACTATTGTCAAGAGTAATTCAACCTCAACGTTTTTTCCCATCGTTATTCTTAAAGCTCTCCCCATTGTTTCTGCCCTGATATTTACTCTCACTGGTTTGGATTCTCTGTTTTTCGTTTTCAACTATCTTAGTGTTAACCTGGCCACATCAAAACCCCCTGTTCATTTGATGGTTTTGGAAAGCCCCTTAATCCCAATTAGTCTCTCGAAGAGTTCCTCGAATACGATAACCTGGAGCGATTTTGAACAACCTAGTCAACAATGGAGTTCACGTAGTGGTTCATGGATTCTCATCGCTAACGGACATAGAGGAATGGGAGTGCGCGGGGTCGACAACGATGGGGGGATAGGGGGCGCTTCACAATATTATTTCTCAAGCTCTGTATCTTCTTACCCTAAATTCTACGTCTCGGTTAAACTCAAGAACTTAGCTACAAGCGGATACACCGGGTTGGCCTTTATAGACAGCAAATTTGACAGGCTTTACGAGGTCTCGGTGAGACGATCCGGTAACACCGCATGGTTGGAGATCTGGAGTTACAGAGTGGAAACTCCGAACCGTTGGAATAGGCTTAACCTCTCTGCTCAATTCACTTACACGCCTCAATGGTATACGCTCACTGTCTACTACGAGTATAGGGCGGATGCGGTCTACCTAAGGGCGCAACTATACTCTGAGGAGGGTTTGTTGATTAGGTCGCTGATAGCTACGAGCTCGAGTAGTAGGAGGTTTCAAGTAGCATACGTGGGTTTGGAGGTGGATGGCGCGGAATCCGTTTTCGACGACTTCATATTGTCCCTGAATGATCCCACCTCGCTAGTGATCACTGGCTTGTACCCGGGGGCAAGGCTAGGGGTCTTCGATAACGAGGGAAGGCTTGTAGGACAGGGTACTGCAGTAGCCGAGTCTTTGAGCGTAAATGTCGTAACTGATAACGTTATCGGTGTAGGCGATGGAGGGGAGATAAGAGTTGAGAATAATTACGGAGTAGTAGTTCTTAAAACGTCGACTCCCTTGCTAGGCGGGGAGACGTATTCCATAATAACGGGGGATGCTTTCTATGGGTTCGTAGACCCGACGCGAACGGCTGGTTACATCGATATTTACATCACGGGATATAACCTGAGTATTAGCCTCATAAGCGTTATACCTGTTGACGCAGGCGAGTATGATGTGAGACTCTCCCTACTCCGCCTGGAGAGCAGTGGAGTCTGTAGTTTCGAGGTTGCTATAACGTCGAACTCCTACTCCTCTACGCCAATACGCGTTGTAGACAACGAAATAATGTCATGGAGCACCTCGTTCGTGAAAATGGGGGGAGGGGGGTTGAACGTTACTCTTGTATCGTCGGCGCCGAGTCCTGACTACACTGCTGTATTCTCTCTTGAGTATTGTTCCCCGGAAAAAACTGTTTGTGTATCAAACCCAATAACGATCACTTCCACTGGAGGAGGAGCCGGTTGAAAAACTGGGTGAAACGCTTAATCC
Organism: Thermosphaera sp.; assembly: GCA_038827615.1. Lineage (NCBI taxonomy): Archaea > Thermoproteati > Thermoproteota > Thermoprotei > Desulfurococcales > Desulfurococcaceae > Thermosphaera > Thermosphaera sp. Next base: position 373,815 of record JAWBNK010000001.1, on the reverse strand, counting down.
AGGTTGCTTATATCGTGTTAATTACTTGGTTTAGCATCGGGTCGAGAATCCTCCCCACCCCTCTAGGGTTGTTCACGGTCTCGGGTTTTTCCATGTATCCTTCTCTTAAGCCAGGGGACCTAGTCGTAGGGGTGTCCTCATCTCTAACGCCTATCTCAACAGGGGACATCGTTATTTATTGTAAAGAGGAGTTCACGTGCATTGTTCACAGACTAGTACAAATAAACGCAACAACTGCCGTCACAAAAGGGGACTATAACCCTTCAGTTGACCCGCCAATCCCTGTCGAGCTGATAAGATTCAAGGTAGTTAGTTCCATCCCCCTGATAATTTGGCTTCCACTTGTTGTTTTATCGATCACATTGATGTTTTTCCCTATTAAGCCTTGGAAGGGTTTGAAACAAGCCTTCGTCATTGAAACGTTTGTGTTTTTAGCCTTGCTAATCCTGGATTTGGCTTTCTTAACTATCTACGTCATTCAAACACCGCCTTATCCAACTCGAATAGTTCCGCCGGATGTGGCCCTTGTGAGGCTCTCAACTAGGACAAACTCGACTTCCATCGTAATAGATTATGTCCCCTCAGGCCTCAATATAGTCAGCATTGAAGAATGCGTCCTCGTGGCGAAAAACATCTTCTCACCATGCTCCGAGTATCGGGCAGAAAATAATCAAATAGTGATCCAGCCCCCTGACGGGTTTTACGAAGTGCTCTTAGACTCTAATCTCTCAGCCTTCATCGCACAGGTGAAGATCAAGCTAGACAAAGGAGTGTTGCTGGGAAGATACCCGGTGGTGGTAGAGTGGAATCATCCCGTCTTCACAGCTAGCAAGGGAAGGATCATAGCTTACAATCCAAGCCCTGGACGCATAGAGATATTAGGCGTGAGGTTGAGAAGAGTCTACTCCGCTGGACTAGGAGCATACTCGCTAAAAGTCCAAGAGAACACCCTTCCGGGTTTCACCCTAGAGCCGTTTGAGACCAGGGAGATCAGCGTTAGTGAAACAAGCGGTGGGGCTACTTACGTGGAAGTAAGCTATGTTTTCGCGCGCCGGGTTTACACATGGGTGGGGAAGCTTGAAGGATGATGAAGCCTTGTTAACATATCAATTCTTAGCGGGCATCTCTTCCATCTTGTTTAGCATAATCATACTTCTCATCCTGATAGTGCCACTCTACTTTATCGACGGCATAGTCAAGGGATTCGTGTCATTTTCCTCTTACTACTTGAGAATGTATAACACCACCTTGAAGATACCCGAGTTGGATAAAGCCGCAAGCCTAAGTATCCCCATAACCATTCACGCGCTAATAACGCTGAGCCTCGGTCTCAATGCAATCACTAACTGGATGCGCAGGAGACATGTCATAATAGTAGCCCGGTTGATGTTTGCAACAGGGCTTTCATCTGTTTTTTCAACATCGTTTTTCTACCTTACACACGCAGTGTATATCAAAGATATTCTCGATTCAATAGGAGGAGAGTACGTGAGGAGCAATTCGGCTGGAACCATATTTCTCGGGAACATAATCGTGCAGCCCTCAGTCTTCTCGAATATTTTATTATCGCCGCTACCTGTTTTACTAATCTCCTTCCTGAATGCGTCATTCTCGACGCTTTGGACGTACCGCGTCTACAGGGCTTTAGCGTTTAAATGATTGATTTATGAGGAGAACCAGCAGGGCAGAAACCGCGAGCCCGGCGGTGACTACTGCGACAAGGTCTATCACAGAAGCTCCGATCCCTATGCTCGCCACGATGAACAATCCGATAACGAAACACAGTAATCCAGTTATCACTGATGAAGCTACCTTCGGCCTAGTATATTTTACCCCGCCTCCTCCAGAACCAGCAAAGGTTACTATCCCGAATATAGATAGTGCAAGCCCTAGGAAGAGTAGCATCACTCCATACGAGAAGTTGAATACTCGCAACATTGTGAGACCAAATTGGGGTACTTCTTTCGAGATCAACCCAAGTATCAATCCAGCTAGTGCTCCTGCATAAACAACGTTGTTGGCACTAGGATATACTCCCTTATCTGGGTCGAACTCGCCGAGGCTTCTTGGGAATAGTCCATCAACCGATATCGCGTGGACTGCTCTCAGGGAGGATGCCCAGGATGTCAACACTGTGTTGTAGAAAAACAGGAAACCCGCAAATCCGAGCCCTAAGACCAGGATTGGTTGACGAAACGCGAGATAGTAGGGGAGGAAGAGCGATGGTCTCAAAACCATTTCGAATACTGTGAAGCGCAACAGCAAATCCGGATCGTGCATGTATAAGTAACTGTAGGATGCCAGGTAGTCGTATCCGGCCGCCTGAACAACACTGCCTGCAAGCAAGTAGGAGGCAACGATGACGATGTAAGATGTCAACCCTCCTACAATGAATGATTTCTCAGGCTCCCTGGTCTCCCCGGAGAGGAACCCGGCGATCTCGAGGCCGAGGTAGGACCAGAAGGCCACTACTGCGTAGTTCAGAGTTGCTATTCTAGCCTCGGCATGGTGCAACGGCTGAATATTGTTTTTCAAAGCCTCTTGAGCGTTGAAAACCATTGCTTTAATAGATTCGAAATCTATTAAATCGCTCCCCGAGAGCGATAGAGCCGATGGATAAACCAGCGCGACCATGTAGAGCACGAGCAGAACTCCAAGCGGGAACAAGGTCGTGAAATATAGCATCCTCCTTACGACTTTATAACCGCCCGTATTCACGATCCATATTGAAGACACAATTAGGACTGAAAAAACCATTACCGAGGTGGTGGAGTTTAAAATCATTCCAAGCCCCGTTAGGAAACCGTTTCCCGAGTAGTACCCTGCGAGGTAAATGGGCACTGATATAAACTCGACTGAGAGAGAGGAGAGGAAGCCGGTCGTCAAAACCGCCCCGCTCGCGAACATGTAAAATATAATGGATATGAAGGCCACGTATGGAGATACCGCTTTTGAAATAATCACGTAGGGTCCTCCAACATCTCTAACGAACATTCCAACCTGAATCATGGATAATACGATAGGTAGAAAAGCAACGCCGCCCAGGATGTAGGATAAGCTTATGTCTGCACCAAATACTCCAGGTCTCCCGAGGTTTTGAACACTGTAGATCAGCAATCCAGATGCCGCAGAGTTCGCTATCCCCCATAAAGCTATGTCATACCATTTAAAGACCCTCCCCATTCATCTCGCCTGTCTTTCAAAACGATCTCGTATACGGTAGCCCCTGGTTTAAAACATTAAGTAACCGGATCATATCTAAGGGGTTTAATGCTCGTTGGAAAAACTGTAGGAGTATCGGCGAGATTGATGCTGCTGAAGGACCTCGACAGCGTTGTTGATTTCTCAAGAGCTAGCAATCAATTCGCGATCATACTCTACCTGGCTGAGCGGTCAGAGCTCGTCTCCGTCGGGGATCTTGCAAGGATCACCGGCGACACCAGGAAGTCTATACTCGACTCTCTAAGGAAGCTTGAGAAAAAAAGACCTGATCGAAAAAATCGAGATAAACGGGGAGCTCTACGTGGGGTTAAGCGAGACGGGGAGAGAGTTCGTGAAGAAGCTCTTAGAGGTTCTTTCTCCGCCGCAAACCCCCGAGAGCGAGGTGCTGGACACTCCCGTCAGACTGAATATTTCAAAGGAACTAGTCACATCCATAAACCTCTACAGGCTCATAGTGCACGCGGGGCTCTCTGGGAGGGGTTATGTGCCCTTACGCGACGCCCCGAGAATTATTCTCGAAGGGGAGAGGAATATGGACATTATAATCGAATCCTTCACTAGAAACCCCACTAGGTTCTTCAAAATGGCTAAGGCTGAGGGGGAGGACGTGCTACTTCTCGACAAGCAGGGCGTGGAGTTGTTGAAGAAAACTCCGCACTACAGAGCTTATCATTCAAACCCAGTGTACAAGCTGATGGTGAGGCTGACAGGGTCTCCCTGGATGAGTGAGATTGCCGGTAAAACAAACGCCGCCCTGGGAGGCGCCTCGTTGGTCTCCATTATTTTAGCTCTACTTCTAGAAAGCCCGGCTCTCCTAATCGTGGGAGCAGGGTCCTCGGCACTGATCCTCGGGTTCAATCTACTATTCTCGAGGCTTGGTTTTATCGACACCGAATAACCTGTTGAGTCTTTTGAAAGATTTGAGAAGCCTCTCCCCCATTTTTTCACCATTAACCCTCTTATCGATCTCGAGGGCCAGCATCCTCTCACCGTTTAATATTACGAGGAATTTCGAATCAAGCCGAAGGCTGTAGAGAACAAGGTAGGCAAGACCAGGAACCTGAACATAGAGCTTGTTGAAGAGGGCGATGACCATGTCGCTAATGCTTGGAGGCCAGTATGCGATAATCCCCTCTGAGAAGCCTGCAACAACCGCGGATTTCACGATAACGCCGTCGACAACGACGCTTAATCCTTCCCACGCCAGGCTCTTCTCCACAAAACCACCAATAATTATTTACCCTAGAATTCTAAAAAACCTGCCCCGCCGCGCGCGGACTCGCCCAGCGGCTTCGTCGGCTCGACGTCTCATTAGCAGAGACCTGTGCGTCGGCGGCTCGGCGAATCCGCAGTAGGGGTTTTAAATAACCATCAGGAGAGAAGACTCGTGGTGTCAGGTATGCCCGGCAAGAAAGGTATCGTTGGAATAGAAGCCGCAATCGTCCTAATAGCATTCGTGATAGTAGCGGCAGCCCTAGCATTCGTAGTAATAAACATGGGAATGTACACTACACAGAAGAGTAAAGAAGTAATGCAGCAAGGATTGAACGAGGCGACAACCGCTCTAGAGGTGGACGGTTCAGTATTAGGATATGTAAATACTGAAACAAACGTAGAGAAGATCTACATACCGTTGAAGGTCTCACCAGGGCAATTAGCAGTAGACTTCCACCCCTCGAAAATCGACGTCATGATAAATCTACCTGATGGAGCCTATGTAAAGATCAACTCCGGAAGTAGCCCAGAAAATCCAACCGGGTCTCCAGTAAATCTTACTACGTTAGGAGTCGATTCTAGCCAATCTGTCGTTGCGAACATCTACATTATCCAGGGAGACAACGACACTGTGCTGGAGCCTGGTGAGAAGTTCCTGCTCGTCATATCCGGATTGAGTCTTAGACAGTACGACAAGTTCACCGTCGAAATAAGGCCTTTGCAGGGAGCTCCGCTAGTCATCGAGAGGACGGTGCCTCCCACTCTGTCTGCAGGCAGCTTCGTAAACCTTGGGTGATCTAATTGCTCAACTCTTTTTTTCCCTTCACTCCACTTACCGCGTTGTTTCGAGGGGGTTTGCATGGGGTGTTTTAAGGAAGGAGTTTTGAGGAGGGGTTTGAAAGTGGTTTTGGCTTCATCTACCTGCATACTTGCTGGTTTACTCGCTGGCTTCACGCTCACGGTGGAAAAGATTTTAACGATGCTACCCAACCCTCTCGGATTGGGAGTGTCCGTGGCGCTGGGATTTGCACTGTTACCCTTTGCATCCTTTATACTCCACGTCGTGGTGGATTCTGCCTTGATCTTGCGGAGCCCTTCTTACTTCAGGGAGAGGGGGCTGGAGGTATGTGCTTGACGCTGGAATGTACCTGGACGCGGTCTGGCCCTGCAACTGCTGGTTCTGCAGGCTTTTCACTAGACCGATACTCTCATACTTCATTAAGAGTGCGTACGTGGAGGAGGTTGAGACCCGTGGAGGAGGGGAGAGGGGTGAGGAGATAGTGTCCCAGGAGCTGGATATTGGCAGGGAGTTGAAGGAGTTGAAATCCACTGTATCAGAGCTGAAGAACGCTGTAGCCGAGATAAAGGCTGCGCTAGCGGATTTAACCGGACCCTACAGCTACTATAAGCCGAAGGAGGAGGCTGAGCAACCCCCACAGGTTGCTAGGCAACCAGCGATATCGGCTGAGGGCTCGCCGGCGGGCAGCGTGGGTAAAGAGGGGAGGAGGGGGCAGGAGGTTGAAACCGAGAAGGCCCAGGGCAAGGGGCTTGAGGATCTCGTGGATATTTTGAGCGAAGCTGGCAGGGTCGTGAGGGAGGAGCGGGAGGCTCTGACAGGAATGAGTTTGAAGCAGACCATCTCCCTTATGAAGATGATCTATGAGATTAGAAGACTCTACCCTAAGTCAAGCGTAGAGAGGATCTTGGATTTAATGGAGCAGTTGAGAATCGTGTCTAAGGAGGAGGCCGGCATTCTGAGAACCACAATCAACATAGTCGAACAATCCCTCCAGGAGAACATCACGCCCGAGGAAAACACGCTCTTAATGTACCTGCTGTTAAAGAATCTGGGAATAAGGGAGGAATCCATTGAGAACGAGGTCATGAAGACGGTGCTGAACGCTGCCTCTGTCCTGAGGACTAGGGCCAAGCCTGCGGCGGAGTCGGAGAAGAATGATAAGAGCGAGAGAAGATCCCGGAGAAGCAGTGAGGGGGAGGTATCACAGGGTGGTAGCGATAAATGGGAGAGTCAACAACTATAACACATGCGATACTGACGATAGTCGCCATACTCATGGCGTCTCTCTTCGCGGCGGCAGTTATAGGTCAGCTCAATAGTGTTTTAAATGTAATATCTATTAGTATGAAGAGCAAGTCGGACTCGTACAGGCTCAGCATCACGATAGTTCACGCATCAATCGATAAGGAGACAGGAATAATATACCTCTACGCGAAGAACACTGGAGACGTTTCATACAGCGACCTTGGAAATATCGATTTTATAATTACCGATTCAGACGGAAAGACGTTATACTATTCAACAAGACAGACATCCCCAGAGTCCGTGGAGATCACGGAGTACGGGTCACAGCAAGGAGTCTTTGAAAAGGGAGAGACCGTTCTCTTCAAAATAAAGATCGAGACCGCGTATAAACTACCTTTAGAGGTGAAAATGGTTCTTTCAAACGGATACTCTACAGTTTACACTGTGGGATGAGGGTTTGAAATGCCTTCGGAGGTCATTATTCCAGGCTTCACAGCAACTATCCTTTTACTTATGATTACCTTGTCAATCACTGGGGTGATCACAACTTCTCTTTCATTCACGGTTAACACGTTGAGAGAGGCTTATGAGAGTTATCGAAAAAGGTTGAACCGGGTACTAATAAGTTGGGCGAGCTTAGAATACGATGGGGGGATGCTTAGAGGCGAAATCCTCGTATATAACGATGGCTCACAACCCGTATACAGGTTTAACACTTGTGACTTAATAATTGAGTATTACTCGGCGTCCGGCGTATTTAGATCGCTCAGACTAAACTACCCGGTTGAATGGTTAGTGGAGAGGGTATACCTCGTCGAGGATTACAGCGTTGAATTCGCCGAACACCCCTCCATTGGTCAGGGAGAAGCTGGTTTAATAAGAGTATCGATCACTGTGAGCGATATCGACGTTTCCAAACCTGTCAGAATAGTGTTCACGACCGACCTCGGAGCTTCAGCTACCAAGTGGGTGTTGATTAATGTTGAGAGTTAAAATGATATCCACAGGTAACGATGAGCTAGACACTAAGATTGCTGGCGGCATCCCCTTCCCTGCTTTGATCGTTATAGAGGGACTACACGGGACTGGGAAATCCGTTTTAGCCCAACAATTCATTTACGGTGCGCTGAAAAGCGAGTTAAGAGTTACGGTTGTAACAACCGAAACCACCACGGTTGGGTACGTAAGAAGCATGATCAATGTAGGGTTCAACGTGCTGGACGAGTACCTTAAAGGCCGGTTGAACGTTTACTCCACCCAAATACCAAGGGTTAAGTGGGTTAGCTCTACCAGCAGGGACCTGCTCTCCCTCACTCTACGCCACATGGTTTCAACCGTCGAGAGATATGACGTCTACGTGATTGACTCATTCAGCATCCTTGTTAAAGGCTCGAGGAGAGAGGATGTTGCAAACTTTCTCACTGTCGGCAAGAAAATCGTCGATAAGGGTAAGCTTGTAATTCTCACAATACATCCTGAGGGGTTGAGCGAATCATTGCACGCCGGGCTTAAAGCTATAGCCGATGGATACATCGAGCTTAAAAACGTTGAAATGGGAGGCAGGGCTCTTAAAGTTATGAACATTATAAAACTGAAGGGGGTGCCTACAACCTTCGAGAATACTATAACATTTGATGTCGATCCGGCCTTTGGCATCAAGCTCGTCCCCATGGCGTTAGCAAAAGTATAAGGTGATTCAATGTCAAAGCTCTTGAGCATAAGACTTTTCAGGAGTAAGAAGGAGAGAGAGGTTAAAGAGCCCGATTTCGGCGGAAAGCCTCCGTACCTGACAACCTACATGGAGTCCTTCGGGAGGCAACACGGTGAGACTCCCCTATTCGTGGAGAGGCTCACGGGAGACATGAAGATGTGGTCGAAAATCAACGTTATATACCCGGTTGGCGGCGGAGTCTTCATACACGTGACCAACCTCATTAAGACTGCATCAGGATACAATCAATACATTTCTATCGAACCCCCCAGGCCTCCAACCAACGTGCTGAAAGCGCTCGAGGAGGCCCTCGCGGTAAAAATAAAGCCTGAACACGCCCTTGAGTCGGCTGAGGAGAGGAGAAAAATACTGCTCGAGCTGTTGGAGGATATTTTCGACGTTAAGGAGAAGCCGGTGAACTACGCGTCGATAAAGCCTGGTCTGCTGAGAGTCCCAGTGTATGCGGGAGACGTTGATTACATTAAATATCATTTAATACGTGACAAGATAGGGGTCGGCATTATAGAGCCCTTTCTCAGAGACCCTTATCTCGAAGACATTAGCTCAAAAGGCGTTGGAAACATTTATGTAGTCCACAAGATATTCGGGTCGCTGGAAACAAATATCGGTTTTCACAGCGAAGACGAGCTTGACGAGTTTATCATAAGGCTTGGGGAGAAGATCGGCAAACCAATATCTAGGGCAAGACCAGTAGTGGATGCCACGCTCCCCGATGGAAGCAGAATAAACATAGTCTACGGTAGTGACGTGAGCCTGTTTGGAAGTAATTTTACAATACGTAAGGTCGCTAAGACTCCCATCAGCGTGACACAGTTGATCAAGTGGAACACCTTCAACGAATATGCCGCCGCGTACATGTGGATGATGCTGGCAGAGGGGATGAGCGCCTTCATTTGTGGAGAGACCGCAAGCGGTAAGACGACGGCGTTGAACGCGCTGGCGGTTTTCATACGCCCCAATTACAAGATAGTCTCCATTGAAGACACCTCTGAGGTCGTCCTACCACACAAGAACTGGGTGAGAGAGCTGACAAGAGATACCGGCAAACAAGAGAGTAGCGTGACGATGTTCGACCTTTTAAGGGCTGCGCTACGCCAGCGTCCGAACTACATAATAGTTGGAGAGATCAGAGGCGCGGAGGGCAACATAGCCTTCCAAGCAATGCAGACCGGCCACCCTGTGTTGTCGACCTTCCACGCAGCTAATCTCGAAAGACTCTTACAGAGGCTGACCAATCCGCCTATAAGCGTGCCGAAAACCAACCTGGATACCCTCAACATAGCATGGTTCCAGTCATCGGTTTACGATAAAAGAGGTATGCTCGTCCGTAGAATGATCACGATCAACGAAATCATAGGCTACGACCCCCGTTCCGACTCAATAGCAGCCATTCCGGTGTTCACGTGGGATCCCGTGAGCGATGTCCACAGGTTTTCGGGACGGGGAGCTAGTTACCTATTGGAGGAGAAAATAGCTGTCATGAGAGGAATACCCAGACGCGATATTAGATTAATATACGATGAGCTTGAATTAAGAGCGCGATACCTCAGGCTCCTCGCTGAGAAGAATATTCTTGACTACAATGATGTTTACAAAGCGATCGTTAAAGCATACGAGCTAGGCCTCGAGGAAGCATATAAGAGATTAATGAAGGGGGAATTGATGTAGGTTGAGCGAAAAATCGCCGACCACTACTACATTGAAGGAGAGAGCAGTCGAATTCTTCAAGGGACTCGTACACAGGGCTATTGTAAACAAATGGGCAACGCTAGGCGTGGCTATAGCGGATTCTATAATAGTATACTACATAGTAATCGCCATCCCATACTTCGTCAACGTTGTCCTAGGGGGTTTCGTCATCCTGGGATCCTTCCTCCTTTTGTATTATTTCAACATCCTTAAGAGAATAGGGATCGTGCCGGTTTCAGACGACCTAATATTCATCCTCGTCCACATGAGGTGTTTGGTGACAGGGAATCCGCCCCTCACTACGCTCTTCGGAAGGATCGGTGAAGCCTCGTTCTACAGGAAAAAATACACTGACATGTTTCAAAAGCTGCGAGGGCTGATCAGGAACTGGGGGTACAGCGCCCCGGAAGCCCTAAAGCTCGTCTCGCGCGAGGCTTCCTCTAAGGTCGACGAAATGTTTCTTCAAAGGTTGTCAGCGATCGTGGCTACTGGAGGAGACGTAAAGGAATATTTGCGAATAGAATACAACACGCTTTTCTCCGAGTACGTTTCATCCTACACTAGAATGATTGATACTTTAAAGGTTGTCCTAGGTGTTTACACTACGCTACTAGGGGCTTTAACCTTCATGCTTGCAAACCTAATGCTACTCGGCATGATATTCGGCAATGTAACTGAGTTGATAACAACGGGAGTTATCGGCGTGGGTTTTGCCTTGATAAGCATGGCACTGCTTCTCTACGTTTTCGTGCGGAGACCCATTTTCGAGTCTAAGCCGCGGCACAAGAATAAAATCGTTATCATGATCTCTACTCTAGGGTTAACTGGCCTGTTAATTTTCGCGATAATCTCGGTTTACTTAGTAATCTCCATGAATATTTTCAACATGGAGTACGTAGCGCTTAGTCTCCTGTTGACCGGTGTTTCATTATTACCCGCTGCGATATTGGTAAAGATTCACGAGGGTAGAATAGCCGAGTACGACATGTTCTTTCCAGCGTTTATCAGAAGCTATGGGGAGCACATGGCTGTTCTTCCAAACATGATTGACTCGTTGAAACCACTACTGATAGCGGAGCTTGGAAAGCTGAGGACACTCTTAAGGGGAGTATATGCCAGGCTGTTGAATAGAGTAGACCCTAGGATTGCTTGGGGATTCTTCGCCGAGGAGTCGTCCAGCGAGCTCGTCAATAGGGGGACACGAATATTCGTAGACACCGTGGAGGTTGGAGGAGACTTAGGTGAGGCTGGAGCCTTAATCTCAGACCATGCCAACGAGCTTTTCAGGCTGAGAGCAAACTATGTCCAAGTATTCAAGACTTTTGAAGTAACACTATACCTCATGCACTTGATAGTCATAATCCTCTTGATCTTCATAGGCAACTTCATAAACTTATTCACAGAGATCATCGCGAGCTTCGCAGGAAGCATTCCATACGAGTACTCGGGTATTCTGAGCTTCTTCAATGTGTCACCACAAGATGTCTCACTTCTAACGAATCTAATGCTTCTCATGATAACTATTGCAAACACTCTCGCAGTCTACTCGGTCAACCCCGGCTCAAGATACGCGATATACTATTATCTCTGCGTAATGTTACTGATTACTGGAGGCGCCGTCTACGCAGGTTCCATCGTCATAAATGGTCTAATAAGCGGTCTCCTCGGTCCAATGGAGTTTGGAGGCGCTATTTAGTAGGCCGCTTTGCTTTCTTCTTGAATGATTCATCAGGATAGATCCTGACGTCCACATGATAAACCAGCTCAGACTCCCTCCTCGATATCTTGTCTATTTTCCTCTTCACGGCATAGGCTTTATATATCGGCATTTTAGGATCCAAGAATATCTCAACCGTGACTATATAGAATGAGCCTACTTTCCGTGCCTCAATACTTTTGATTTTAACGTCGAATAATTCCTTCTCCAGTACCGATCTGAGCCTACTCGTTAGCTCGACGTCAATGTTTGTTCCGCTTAGTACTTTAAAACTATCCTTGAATAACTCTAGGACGCTGTGCAGGATGAAGACGAGGAGAATCATGGTGAAGAGCATCTCGAGCGAGTAGCTTCCAGTAATTACTGTTAGAATAACCCCTGCTGTAGCAATAAATGATGAAAGAGTATCCATTAATGCATGAGTTGAATCAATTTTCAAAATCTCAAGGCCATATCTACGATAATTTCTCCTCTGGAATAGGAACGCTGTGAAAGTGATCGAGCCTCCAACAGCTGTTATCAATGAAACCAGTATTGAATTCGTTGTAGCCTCGTAAGTGGCAATTAAACCGTTAACATAGTCGAGCATAACCCATCCGTAAAACGCGAGCAAAATGAACATAACGATAATACTAGTTGAGAATTCAATGATCAATATGCTCCAAGGGAATTTCTTGCCTACTCTACTCGCATAGTATATTGAAAAAAGCATCATGAACTCGACAATTGTGTCGAGAGTCCAGTGGAAGAAGTCGGTTACGAGTATTATGCTCTGGAAAATGGTCAAAGCAACTCCTTCCAAAAACGCTCCCAAGAGGCTTAACAGGGCAGATGTAACGAAGGCTTTCCTCGCCTGGAGTAGGCGCGTATTGATTCCGTAACTCATAAAGACCACCTGAAGTTGTTAAAAACTGTGCAAACATTGAACAATGTTCAACAAAATCTTTTATCTCAATAAAGCTTATATACTCGTGCGCTGGGGGAAGCTCTCCCTTCTTTTAAGCCGCGCCGTAGATATCTATGTGAGGCGGGGATGCAGGCGAAGGTGGACCAATCGATGGAGTTTAAAAAGACCGAGAACCATCTGCAGAGAGCCTTGGCAACCAGCATTCCCCTAGTATTCGTGGAAATGGTTTCAAGCCTTTACTCTCTAATCGATACCTACTTTATCAGCGGACTCGGGGATAGTGCTCTAGCGGGCGTTGGGGCTTCGAGCTACATCCTCTGGCTCTACAATGTCTTGCTAGCTCTGTTTCAAACCCCCATAATGATACTCGTATCACAATCTATTGGAGCAGGGTTGAAAAACAAAGCTAGAAGCATTATAGGGGAGATCTGCTTCAAGGGCGGACTAATAATTCTAGTCATCACGGGAGTACTTTATACATTCTCGCCAACTATACTCGCGGTTCAATCGGGTCTAACGGGTGAAGCATATGATCACGCACTAACGTACCTATCCGTAAGGGTTCTCGGACTCCCACTATTCTATCTTTCGATGTGTTTCGATACATCGATAATTGCTACAGCCAGGACCAAGATAACCTTGCTGGTCAACACGATCGGTCTTGTTGGAAACATGATCCTAGACCCGTTGTTGATCTACGGCTACCTCGGACTCCCCAGAATGGGTGTCGCTGGGGCAGCCGTCGCGACCGTCGTCTCGGGCACTTTTACCATACCATTTCAACTCTACTACCTCAGCGTCCTAGGCCTCTCTCCCTCACTCGGAAGAGATAATAGCGTGCTCTTTAAGGCGATGAAGCTTGGATATCCTGCCATGCTGGAGAGGTTTGTCTTTGCACTAGGCAACAACGTCTACGCTGGAGTGATCTCCAGGATGGGTCCCAGGGTGATGGCTGCCCACAATATTGGTTTAAGAATCGAGAGTCTGGTGTACATGCCCGGGTTTGCTTTCTCGCTTACGGCCTCCACGCTCGTAGGGCAGAAAATCGGGGAAGGGAGAATAGATGAAGCCAAGAGGCTTGGACTTGAGACAGTAAGGCTTGGGGTCCTGGTAATGGGGGGATTAGGGTTGCTCCTAGCCTTGACTGGGAGATTCCTCTCGTCCCCTTTCTCACCGGATGAAGAGATAGCCGGCTTGGCGTCAACATACTTGCTAATCGCTGGTTTAAGTGAACCGGGTCTTGGATTGTCGATGGTAGTGAGCGGTGGAATAAGAGGTGCGGGAAACACGAAAATACCATTCATAATTAACTCCTTGTCCCTTTACCTATTCAGGGTGATACCATCGATAATCCTGTCCAAACCCCTCGGGGTCTTAGGTCCATGGATATCAATGTTCGTGGATGTCTATGCGAGAGGAATTATCTTGTTCTTGATTTACCATAAAAGGTTTGCCAAACTAGCCGTTAAACACGTTTAGATTTTAAATATTTTAAGGAGAATCATTAAGTAATGGGAGGGCATTTTGAATAATAATACAACGGCGGTAATCCTTGCTGGCGGAGTGGGGACGAGGTTTCATCCTTACACCGAGGTTGTGCCGAAGCCGATGATCCCAATAGGTGTTGACGAGAAACCGGTTTTAGAATACATTCTGCGATGGCTGAATAGGTTTGGAGTGAATAAGTTCATTTTTCTAGTAAATTATAGGTGGAAATACATTCGAAACTACTTTGGAGACGGGTCCCGTTTCAATGTGAGAATTGAATACTCTATTGACGATCCCGAGGGATACACGAACACAGGGGGCTCGATGCTGAAAGCCTATCGAGAGGGGCTTTTCAAAGGGGATGTAATCGTCTGGTATGGCGATATACTGGCTCCCTTAAATGTGGAGGATTTGCTAAGATATCACTTGGAAAAACAAGGAGACCTAACTCTCGTGGTAACAAGGAAGTACAAAGTATCAGTCGGCGTGGCAACCCTCGGCGAAGATAATTTGATCGTGGATATGGTGGAAAAGCCTGAGTTAAACCTTAACGCTACAGTGGGTATCGGAGTACTTAAGAGCGAATTGTTCAGCGAGGACTTGGAGAAGATTCTAGGATTAGACTTCGATTTTATGGGTGATTTCGTCCCATGGTTGATCAAATCCGGTAGAAGAGTTTTAGGTTACATTTATGACGGGGACTGGTTCGATGTCGGGAGCTTGGAGAGGTATAAAAAGCTAGACAACCACCATCTTTCAAGACTTTTCGAAATCTAAGGTTCAAGATCCGAAAGCCCTGTCTCCAGCATCGCCGAGCCCTGGGACGATATAGCCCTTCTGATTAACCTCGGGATCCATCCATATGGCATACATTTTCAAATCGATGCCGAGTTCATCTGCCTTATCTCTCAACCTTGCAACAGCGAGAGGAGTCGTGAGTACCGAGGCAATATAATATTTCTTCGCCTTTCCTTTCTTTAATATCTCCTCGAGAATTCTAGCCAGGGTCGAGCCCGTAGCAACCATTACATCGCTTATTATTACTACGTCGTTGGAGGTTACCGAAGGCATTTTCACATAGGAGACATCTATTTCAAACCCGTAGTTTTGCATACCTTTTTCCTCAACTCTCTTAGCAGCTATAACCCCTTGTCTCGCATTATAGAATACCTTTATAAGCCCCTCTGTCAGCGGCCAAGCAGCCCTTAGGACCGTAACAATAATGGTGTTATCCATGTCCTTTATTCTTACGCCTTTCACTTTGACTCCAAGAGGTGTTTCAACGATGGCCTCCTCTGATTCGAGATCCTCCGCTATCTCCATCCCCAAGATCCTGCCGAGTTTAACCAATCCCTTTCTAAACTCTATTTGGGATGAATCCTTATTTCGGAGTAGTGTGAGGATGTGTTGCGCATACTTCCTGTTTACCAGCTGAACCTCGAACATGAACCCATCCCTGGGTATCAAGTTGAGAGATTAAAAAGTTTTCCACTATTGTAGCCGGAAAAACCGAGTTTTCAGCAGGGATCCCTTGGTTAATGCTTAAATACTACAAGGTTTACTATGAATTATGTGGTGGGTGTATAGAGGGATAATTCATGAAAAGAATACTTGTATTAATATCTATAATATTCCTACTTGGATTAATCACTCCGATGACGCCGGCATCTTCAACAATCGTCCCAAGGTCGTCGGGATTTGGAAAAACATATGTGAGTCCAGTCTTGTTCGAGGATTCGTTCTGGTCTATTGGAGCATACGCGGAGGATTCGGATTTACTGTCTTTCACACCGGTTGGAGAGGAGTTTACCATAGTTAATCGTGGAATAGATACGGGCCGCGTCATCATAGTGTTGGAGAAGAACACTCCTCTCACCGTGTTGAAAGGAAAGACCAGAGGCATTATAGGAGCATTCCCAACGCATATTTACAACATAGTGTTTGCAGTCATTGTTAGGGACCAGGTTGAACCTCTATCAAGAACTCCTGGAGTGTTGGCTATTCTACCCGACGTCAGGATCGACGCCTTAATAAATAAGGAAATGAAACAGATGGAGACCTATATAGATGAGGCGCCTCTACAGGGCGGGGACTCCGAGCCGATGGACTTCTCGAACTATCACTACACGTTAAACATTACTGGAGCGATCGATGTTTGGTCCAACTATAACATCATGGGAGAAGACGTTAAGCTAGCGATAATCGACACTGGCGTGGACTATGGGTCGCCCGGGCTCGGGTTAGAAGCTATTGCAAGGGATGAGTATGGTCTTCCGCTAGTATTCGACGTAAGTAGCCTGGGTCTAGTACTGACCCCTGTTGTAGCGCAAGATGTGGGCGAT
This sequence comes from Thermosphaera sp., assembly GCA_038827615.1. Taxonomy (NCBI): domain Archaea; kingdom Thermoproteati; phylum Thermoproteota; class Thermoprotei; order Desulfurococcales; family Desulfurococcaceae; genus Thermosphaera; species Thermosphaera sp. The sequence goes on along the minus strand of JAWBNK010000001.1, from coordinate 357,459 downwards.
GGATACATCTACGTGAATGCTTCAGAACTTTACGTTTTCCAACCCCCGTATTACGTGTTCAAGTGGACAAATCAACTATGGGCGAGAGTGTCAGGTTGTAGAAGCGCGAGCATCTGGGTTCCATTCCCGTCCGACTCGACGTGGTACATAGGAAACATTATGAGGTATGGCCAAGTTAAATTCGGTTTAATGCTACAATACATGTCCTTCTCGGTTGCCGGCTCCTCAACCACTCTTTGGCTAACCGTTCCAGTAATAGTTGTCGACAGCAACGGAGATGGCGTGTATGATACACTGTATGCTGATACGACAACGGCTCTCTACCTGGTCAGGCAAGCCCTTTCACCATCCCCGTGTAGCGTAACATTCCCCGGCACCCTTGGAACGACGGCTGATTTCTCATTTGCTGACGAAGAGGCAATAAGATATGGAAATGAAGTAATAGCGAGGGACTTAGACGGCGACGGAATTACAGACTTCTCCATCGGAACACTCGCTGGGTACGTTTACGACGCATCATTTGCAATAATTCTTGATAAGATTGGAGCGATAAGGGCGAACGTTCTACCGCTTGACCCGCTTCTTGGCATCTCAATACCTAATCTAGCCCCTGAGACGTGGAGGGGTGAACCAGTCGCATACGTATGGCCGGGTCTCGACCCTGAAGGAGACTATGTGGTGATACAATACGATTACAACAGCCACGGCACATATTGTGCCAACACCGCGGCTGGAAGGGACTTCTACGCCCAGACCGGCTATGGAGTCAGAAGCATTGCTGGGCAAGCACCCAGGGTAAAGATCGCGGCTGCCCCAGCCCTCTACTATGGAACTGTTGCTGTCGCTATATACTTCTTCAGCGGATTCGACATCATCACGCCATACGGTGACGGCTCAATATACCTGTGGCCCGCTATGCTCGCCAACCCGTGGATAGCCTTCGAAGGTTACACGTGGAAATGGGAATACATTGGGGAACACCAGGTCGACATAACCAGCAACTCATACGGCTCTAGCGGATGGGCCCTCTGGGGATGGAACACCGGCATGGACCCGTCCAGCATCATCTTCGACTACACTATAATGACTTCAGGCACAATGCACTTTGCCGCGGTAGGAAACGGTGGACCAGGCTACGGAACGGTCTCCACTCCAGCATCTTCAACGCTGGCAATAGGCGTGGGGGCTGCCACGGAGTTCACTTATAGACCGCTATACGGATACAACTGGTCTGGGTCAAGTAGGCAAGTAATCACATGGAGCAATAGAGGCCCGACGGAGCTAGGCGTCGTTAAACCCGACATAGTGGCTGTGGGAGCCTTTGCATGGGCGGTTGGTAGGACGTGGGATGCGTTGAACAACGTGTATGGTGTTAGGATGCTCTCGGGTACACTAGCCTACAACCTGTTCAGCGGTACAAGCCAAGCTACACCTATGAGCGCTGGAGTCGGGGCGCTAGTGGTGTCCGCTTATAAGGCGAAGTACGGGGAGAGAGTGCCTCCTCACCTGTTGAAGACGGTATTAATGAACACTGCCACCGATATGGGGTTTGACGAGCTATCACAGGGGGCTGGGTTCGTCAATGCCTTCAGAGCCGTAAAATCCGTGTTGGAGGGCAATACTCCATTAGTCTATTCAACAAGCATATTCAACGACATGCTCTCCGAGATATCTTCATCATACCCCACGATAGCGTATGATAGCCTACCTGTCAAAACATGGTTCGAGCCGAAAATATTCATACCTTCAATAAGGGCGGGCGCTAGAGCCTCTAGGCCCTTGACTGTAGAGGGCCCGGGATCATACGAGGCATACTCCATAGTGCTCAAGCAGGTCTCAAGTCTTGGGTTGTGTGATATAAGCCTTGCAAACCTCAACCCAACAGTAATATCTAACTGTACCGGAGAGTCCTTGGTATTGAATGTGAGCGCGGCTACTTCGTACGGTCACTTGATACTAGACTTAGATACTTTGAGATCGTATGACTATTTCGAGATTGAAGTAGTATTCCCATTCCAGTTCTTCGAGAGCGGGGGACGCGGAGGAGCCTTCAACGTAATGATTCCTACAACTGTGGTTGAGCTCGCCTACTGGATAGATTTTAGTAAGGATGGCGTTTTCGCGTGGTCTGAAACTGCTAGGATGATGTATGACATTAGGCGTGCAAACGCGGTTAGAATTCAATACGGTGACCTCGAGGGAAGTATAGCCGAGATCGAAAGACTCGCCAAGGCGTACAGGGACGTTGATCCGCAGGAGTACCCGAGATATCTTATCGTTAGACTCGGCGTGTCGGGAGCTACCTTTAGAGGAGATCTACCTGTGAAGGCTAGAGTAGTAGGTTATAATTACACGAGATGGGATGCCGTATCCCTCAACCCCTCCAGGTTCACTTTAACTACTGGGTCTAGGACGATCACGGTCCAGGTAAAAGCTCCATCAACGCCAGGATTCTATAGCGGGTACATTGTTGTCGAGGAAAAAACCAGGGGACTGAGATATCTCGTCCCGATATCATTCTTTGTACCAATAGAGATTAGAAGCACTAGAGCAGTCTCGATAACGCCGTTCGAAGAGTCTACTCCAATGAAGAATACTTATTTAAGAGGGGCTTTCGACTACACATGGAGATATGAATCCGGCGACTGGAGAGTATTTAAGATCATAGTGCCCCCGACATTCAAGAACTTGTGGGCCCTAGGTATTAGAGTCTCCTGGCCCACATATGACAACCCGAGATATGCAAGCAATCTCGACGTACACTTATATGGACCCTACACATACTACATGGTCGACAATGAAACATTTGCTGTCTACGAGTTCACTGCTCCCGGCTTGCAATTGGCAGCAGAGTTATCACTAGACCCGACAAGAAGCAGTAGCTACAACCCATCAAGATTCTGGGACAGCGTTGCCCCAGGAGAATCGTTCATTATAAGTCCGATGAGCGGTCCGGGATCATACAGGCTTGTCGTGAGAAACATTCAATTCAGCGGAGTCTCATATATCGAGCCTTTCACGATTCAACTCTTACCGGTATCACTCTCCTCAGTCAAGATCCACAATCCCGCTACAGGAAAGATACACTACACAGTGATAATCACAGGTCCACTCGACTTGCAACCCGAATTGATCGACTACTATGGGGAGGTATTATTCAAGCCGATAACTGAGGAAAACATGTACTATGTGAGCGACCCCTCCATTGTATCCCTGGACATTAACGTTGGATATCCATCGGTGACTCCGAACAGGTTCAGATTTACAACAACGATATCCTACACGAGTGAAACTCCACCAGGATCCTACATCATCCCGTTATCCGCTTTAATGAAGTATCCAGTGACCACGGTAGGATGGCTGAATGTGACGACGCCAACCGTGTACTTCGAATGGTACGAGATACCCATATACTTAAGACTAGACATTTAAGTGGAAAAACAAACTTTTTTTTTCCTCCCCTAGCATATAAGCCCCAACATACTTACTCTTCCTCCTTTGAGCGTTCCCGTGATCGCTAAGAGGTAATATAATATACGTGCTGCAGCGTTGACTGCTATGACCGGGATTACAAATCTTGCTTGAAAAATTTATTAGACTTAACCATTACTTAACTGTCTCAGGGGCCCGTCGTCTAGCCTGGTATGGACGCCGCCCTCACACGGCGGAGGACCGGGGTTCAAATCCCCGCGGGCCCACTTGCAGTATCTAAGTGATCTTTAGATTCTGGGTTATTCCACTATATACTACTCCTGAAGGTTGATCTGCATCATTAATTTCTTTTACCTAAAGTGGTGCTAATGTTCAACACTCTACGATGAATCTCTCGGAGGCCGCTTTCCTCAACCTATTCATAACTGCCAATCCTAACCCTTCTTCCGGTATACCTTCGACGATGAGTAGGTCGCACTTTTCCTCGTCTGCTGCGCGCAGTACTGAGAAGAGGCTCTTAGCTACTTCATAGATATTGTTCCTATCCCCCATAGTGAATATTTTAACACTGATCCTTTCATAGTTTTCAAGGGAGTCGACCGGTATAGCTACACATGGCTTCTCCAGGGTCTTAGAGGCGATAAAAACTCTCACAATATCCGCTAATTTGGAGAGGCACGTTCTCTCATAGCTTGATGCCTCTATTAAGACTACTTTAGCCGCCGGAGCGTAATGCCTATATTTCATGCCTGGAGACAAAGCCTTTTCAACGGCCTCCATCCCTCTAGCGAAACCAGGTACAACTATCCTCCTCCCCAGGATTTTCTCGATTTCTTCTACGGGAACCGCCCCGGGACGTAGAAGCACCGGGGGGTCTGTGACGATGTTGACAACGGTTGATTCAATCCCGTATAGGGTTTCACCAGCATCAAGGATCACTTCAATCCTCCCGAGTAAATCATTGACCACGTGTCTACCGCTCGTGGGGCTGGGTCTCCCAGATAAATTAGCGCTTGGGGCCGCTACCGGTTCGTTGGTTTGATTGATTAGTTCTAGTGCAACCGGATGAGAAGGCATTCTAACAGCAACAGTCTCAAGCCCTCCCGTTACGATCCTCGGAATCTCAGAGCTCTTATGCAGGATTAGTGTCAAAGGTCCGGGCCATGTCTTCTTTATCAGCATATATGCTTCTTCGGGAATTCTTGAAGCAACTCTTTCAAGCATCTCCATTGAAGATATGTGAACTATGAGTGGATTGTCGCTTGGACGACCTTTCACTTCGAAAATCCTTCTTACTGCGCGCTCACTCCACACTATTCCTCCCAACCCATACACGGTTTCCGTGGGGAAGGCCACGAGACCTTCCTTTTTCAATACGTTTGCTGCATACTCTATTGCGAATGAATCCGGAGATCCTATTCTCAGCTTAAACACTATCGTCAATGCAGAGCCCCCGTTTAACAATAATAATGTGTTAAGGAAACTATTTAACTGGGGTGAGCAAGAACGGAGAGACTATCGACTGGTGTCAAAGGGCTCGACGAGCTGTTGGAAGGGGGCATTCCAAAGGGTTTTACCATTGCTGCCGTGGGGGAGCCTGGTACTGGAAAAACCATCTTCTCAATACAATTTGTAGCTAAAGGTTTGGAGCTCGGCGAGAAATGCATCTATGTAACCACGGAAGAATCTAGGGACAGTATTATACTGCAGGCAGAGAGACTTGGTTTCGATTTCAAGGAGCCTCTGATGAGGGGAGAATTAGTCGTCATAGATGCCCTAATGTGGGAGTATGGAGATGTGTGGAGCATAAAGGACCTGGATATAGAGGAACTGGTCTCCAAGATAATAGAAGCTAAGAAATACCTCGGGCCAGGTCATGCGAGGCTCGTAATAGATTCGATGAGTGCTTTCTGGCTGGATAAGCCTGTGATGGCTCGAAAATATAGTTACATGTTGAAACGAGCGCTAGCTAAATGGGACCTGACAATAGTGGCTACTGCACAATACGCTGTATCATCGGCCTTAGGCTTCGGATTTGGCATCGAGCATGTTGCGGATGGGATACTTCGGTTTAGAAAGGCCATCATTAACGGAATTCTGAGGAGGCTCATCCTAGTAGAGAAAATGAGGCAGACGAACCATGATAGGAGAGTTTTTGAAATAGATATACGAGATGGGGAAGGCATTGTTGTATTAAGTCCTGTCGAAGTCTCTGGGGAAAGTTTAAGAAAATTGAGTCCCTCACCATACTATTACGATGGGGAACTCCACTACTGAGTTGCTCATACAGTGGAAACCGCTTCTGTGAGTAAGGTCTTGAAGGATGTTCAATGGAGGGAAGGTAAAAACCCTTCAGGGAACGCGTCGTGACCATCCTCTAGTTCCTCGAGGGCGATTTTAGAACCAGATCAACCATGCGGTTTTAAAACTACTTCATCATTAAACTTCAGTCTATTCTAACTCCTGGGCGATAATCTTCTTTTCTAACGTTCGTGATATAGGTGAAGTAGATGCAAGCTATCTCATGAGCCTCTTTTTGAAGATGTTTAGGACTGGTCTTTAACAAGACTGATGCTTCATCCCACGAAGCTCCCTGGAGAGTTTTAACGATCAAGAGAAGCTCCATTAGTCTATTCAGTTTAGGCCTTTTTTCCGGCGGGATGAACCAATGATTTCTGCCTAAGAGGAACATTAAGTCCGCAGCGGCTTCGAAAGTCATTGGGCCGAGGCAATATGTCCACAGTCTATCCAACTGTATCGGTGTGAAAAGCGTCTTAAGATCAATATTGTAAAATGGCTCACTATTTAGGAACAAATAAGCGATCTCGGGCTCCATCTCCCTATAGTTAACGGGCAAGCTGTTAACCAACTTCCATTTGAACTCTTCCCTTGCATGAAGGACCAGTCTCTCCACATTTTTCGATAACGGTTTCAATACCAAAACCGTGTATTCTCCGCTCACAGGGTTTCTATCGGGGCTTATGTGTAGAGGGATGAACCCGTTTTTAATCCAGAACCTGAGAAGCTCCTCGCTCACACCAAACCCTGAGCCAACCCAGTCTAACCCGATCCGTTCCGCCTCTGCTACCAGTTCTCTAAGCCCCCAAGAACCAATACCTTTTCCCTGAACACTGGGGTGTGTTGCAATTCTGACTATTCTCCACCCTCTTGTTCTCGCGAAATCTATCATTCTCAAGTGTTTAAGAAATCTATCAGGAATTATGTTTCCAGGTATTTTCGAACCCTTCAACAATTCCGAGGCAGTGGCATCATCCACGGGTCCCTCCTCAGCCAGTTGAATGGCGCACACTATCTTACCTGTTTTAGTTTTAATTGCTCTAATCAAGTGGTGGGGGGCGTCAGCGATCATTCCCAAATCATCTGGCTCGTTACGATAGTGGGCTAGAACGTATATGCCGAAAAGCTCTCGAAGCTCTTTTTCATTCTCAAACAACTCCTTTGCATCATATTTGACGTAAACCAAGTTGCCGCGTTCTATTGCACTAAGATCCTCGGCAGTGAGCTCCGCGGGCTCGGCATCAAGTAACAAAGTATCGTACTGCCATCTTTCAACTGGGTCGTTGTTCCCATACCGAATCGGCTCGACCATTTCGTACTCGATAAGCTTTGTGTTAGGATCGCTTCTTATCTTCTTCAAGAACCTAATAGTGAATCCTCTGCCGGCTCCCTCGTAGCCATGAATAGTCGAGGAGAAGACCAGCCTGTCATGCGCCTCCCATATTTTGTGCAACATTGGAACGTGAATTCCTGCAGCCTCATCGACTATGACAATGTCTCCACGTATTTTGGGGATATTTACAGGCTCCCAATACTCAATGCTGAATTTATCGCTTCTCAACTCGATTATGTTGCCATCCCGCTTAATCTCATCATACTTGTAACCCATGGAGTCAAGAACCTTCTTTGCGAGCATTATTAGCGATTGAACGTTGCTCGCTTCAGGAGCAGTGATCAATACCCTCGGCTTTGGTTTAACCTTCCGTAATAAATGAATAAGGCCGACTATTCCTATTCCAATAGAACAGCTCTTTCCCCTTCCCCTATCAGCTGTTAAAATAATGACTGTTTTCTCATTCTTCTTCGGCTTCTCATATAATGCTTCCATCAGTTTTATCACATTCACTTGATCCTGAGTTAGAGCGTGTTCGTAGATAATTCTCGGAAACAAGGTCTCGGAGGGTATCTGAATTTTCCCTCTCTCCGCCGGCGAATCTATTTTAACGTCTAGTTTTTTAATTAGCTTGTTGTTATCAACATCGTAGATACATACCCCACCGTGCTTGAGTAACTGCTTTTTAAACCAAGAAATAAATACATGCCTAGGCTCCGGATACTGAGGAGTTGTTAATCCTACTTTAAAAATAGTCTTCATCTCTTCCCAGCCCTGCCATGGAGGCGCTAGAAGTACTATCAGCCCGCCTCCTTCAACGATGCCCACTAACCTTCCAAGATCGTTGGGCTTCAGATCCTTAGTTAAATCCATCACTAGGAAACTGAAAGTCATTCCCAAGAACTTCTCGCTTTTCTCGTAAACACTGAATTGAAATTTTACCGGTTTGAAATCCTCCATTAACTCCGCAAAGATTTTTCTCATCGTCTCCGCATCTGGAAACTCGTCGTGATAAATGTATAACCCAGTTAACTCTTTATCAGCTAGTTTTTTCCACTGCTTAGAATGATATTGTATAAGCCTCGCAGTTATGACGGCCATTTTTTCAGGATTTTTCCCACTGAGAACGTATAGCACTCTCACACGGTTTTCGACGAGGATCTTTACTATCCTTCCATGACTGGTAAGCACTTTTAAAAAAGATGCAGGTATTTTCTCAGGCAATAAACGACACCTTTAGAAGGACTCTAGCCGTATGGAAGGGAAACTCTTCTCACGGGTCCACTACCGCTAACTCTCTTCAATTCCCTAGCCAATTTCTCATACATCTCGATGTCTTCTCTAGATAGAGATGGCGGCACCTTCTTCAAAGCTTCTATGAAATGCCTCATTTCAACTTTCTTCACCGATGGCTTGTCGCTGCTGGCTAGCGATTCTCTTATAGCCATCATGGCTGCTTCTCTACAAACGGCAGCAATGTCCGCGCCAGTATAGCCCTCGGTTTTTCTCGCTAATTCTTCTAGGTTAACATCATCGGCCAGCGGGGTCTTTCTGGTGTGAACTCTGAATATCTCAACCCGGGCGCTTAGGTCTGGTGGAGGGACGTAAACAAGCCTATCGAACCTCCCTGGTCGAAGCAGTGCGGGGTCTAGAAGATCGGGCCGGTTTGTGGCAGCGATCACTACTACTTTCCTAAGTGGCTGTATGCCGTCCATCTCCGTTAGAAGCTGATTGACGATTCTATCCGTAACGCCGCTCGGATCCGTACCTCTCAGGCCCGCTATGGAATCTATTTCATCAAAGAATATAACGGAAGGAGAGACCATTTTAGCTCTCCTGAACACCTGTCTGATGGCTTTTTCAGATTCTCCAACCCACTTGCTTAAAACCTCTGGCCCCCTTATAGTGATGAAGTTTGCCCCGCTCTCCGTGGCGACGGCCTTAGCTAATAGTGTTTTACCAGTACCTGGCGGACCAAACAGTAATACGCCTCTCGGAGGTTCAATCCCCATTTTCTCAAATACTGCAGGGTACTTCATAGGCCATTCTACGGCTTCCCTCAACTCTTGCTTTGCCTGCTCCAATCCTCCTATATCGCTCCATCTAACCTCAGGTACTTCCACGAATACTTCTCTAATCAAAGATGGTTGCACATTTCTCATGGCGGTTATGAAGTCGTTCATTGTGACTTTAAGTTTAGAGAGTTTATCCGCGGGAATCGGTTGACCGATCTCTACCCCCTCCGTCTGCATGAATCTTCTCAACGCGCTGATTGCAGCTTCCTTGGCAAGCGCAGCTATATCCGCGCCAGTGTACCCGTGCGTTATCTCAGCGATCTTGTCCAAATCCACATCTTCGCTTAAAGGCATGTTCCTAGTATGAACCGCAAGGATCTCTCTCCGGGCCTTCTTATCCGGGGGTGGGATTTCTATCTCCCTGTCAAACCTCCCAGGCCTCCGTAAAGCCGGATCCAAGGCTTCTGGTCTATTAGTAGCACCTATGACGATGACCCTACCCCTTTCCTTCAAACCATCCATCAGGGTCAAAAGCTGAGCGACAACTCTTTTCTCTACCTCGCCAGTTACTTCTTCCCTCTTTGGCGCAATGCTATCGATCTCGTCAATGAATATCACTGATGGAGCATTAGCTTGAGCCTCCTCGAAGATCTTTCTCAACCTCTCCTCGGACTCTCCATAAAACTTGCTCATTATCTCCGGTCCATTAATAGTTACAAAGTAAGCCCCTATCTCGTTCGCAAGAGCCTTGGCGAGGAGTGTCTTACCAGTCCCAGGTGGACCATAGAGCAGTATTCCTTTCGGAGGCTCTATACCCAGGTGCTCAAACAATTCGGGATTCTTAAGGGGGAGTTCAACTATTTCCCTAATCTTCTGCTTAGCCTCTTCTAAGTCACCAATATCTTCCCAAGTAATCTTGGGCACTCCCTCGGCTATCGCCTCAGGTCTAACCGGCTCCTCTTTCACTTCAACATACGTCTTCTCCGTTACATAGACTATAGGAGCCGGTTGAGTACTTACTACAACGAACCTTACAGTCATTCCAAAGATAGGTATTTCGACAATTTCCCCTCTTCTAACTGGTTCTCCAATCTTGCTGTCCTTGATATACTCCGATAAATCACCCATTATTGGAAGTCTACCAACAGGCGCAAGAACAATCTTAGAGGCTGGTTCGACTTTTACAGGTTTAACCTTTACGTAATCCCCTGGAGAAACACCTATGGTTTTCCTTGCATATCCATCAATCCTAATTAACTCGGCTCCCTCATCTTCAGGGTAAGCTCTCCAAACCTTCAACACCTCACTACCCTTAGGACCTATCACCTCTATGAAATCCCCTACGCTAAGCCCCAAAGCCTTCATCACTGAGGTATCTACTCTAGCGATCTTCCTCCCGACATCCCTTTGTCTCGCTTCACCAACTCTTAACCGAATCTCCTTATCACTCCTCCCCTGAGTCGGCATTAATGACACCAATATTCTACTATTTTTGTCAATACTTAAATACAGTCATCAATAATATTATCAATGATGATGTCCATGGTTGAGAGAGTTAAAACTGGAATCCCCGGTTTTGACACGGTTTTAGGCGGAGGAATACCTAAGAGAAATGTCGTTCTGCTCAGCGGGGGTCCTGGAACGGGCAAATCAATATTGGCAACACAGTATCTCTGGAATGGTCTACAATTGGGAGAAAATGGTATATACGTCTCGCTTGAAGAACACCCCGTTCAAGTCAGAGTTAACATGAAGCAGTTTGGCTGGGATGTAAAACAGTTCGAAGCTGAGGGGAGGTTTGCGATCATTGATGCCTTTACAGGGGGTGTGGGGGAGGCGGCTAAAAGGGAAAAATATGTGGTGAAGGACCCAGATGATGTGAACGAGCTTATTGACGTGTTGAGGACGGCTGTTAAAGAAGTAAACGCTGCCAGAGTCGTCGTTGACAGTGTATCAACGCTATATCTTACCAAGCCGGCAGTGGCTAGATCAGTAGTTTTGCAATTGAAAAAAGTTCTATCAGGAATGGGGACAACAGCGATCCTGGTGTCGCAAGTATCAGTTACTGAAAGGGGTTTCGGTGGTCCGGGCGTTGAACACGCGGCAGACGGCATTGTCAGGCTAGATCTTGATGAAGTGGATGGAGAACTAGTTAGAAGCATGATAATTTGGAAGATGAGGGGGACAGCACACAGTATGAAGCGACATATTTTCGAGATAACAGATAAAGGAGTTGTTGTATACCCCGATAGAGTCTTAAAGACAAAGAGGTACTACTTAGTTTCAGAATAAGATTTAAAACCTCTCCAGCGTGGTTTTTAACATGGAATGATTGTTCATGAGCGATTTACAGCATCCTTATGGAATTTACCGCCACGCATGCCCTAACTGTGGGAGGGAAATAAGCGATTATAGGCTTTTGCATAAAGCTCCATGTGAGAAGTGTTTAGATGAAACTGCTTTCAAAAAGGTCTTAAGGAAACTCCGTAAGAAAAAAACACATAGCTACGGCGATGTAATAGAAGCCTACTACGAAAAACTGCAAGAACCGTTAGGATTAACAGAGATAATCCGCGAGGAGAAGACTCTGGAAGATTTTGAAAGGTTTTTTGAAAAAGCAACAAATGGAAACACTCTATGGAGTGCGCAAAGAAGTTGGGCGAGAAGAATCTTCAAGAAGAGATCTTTTAGCATAATTGCCCCAACCGGTACGGGGAAAACCGTTTTCTCCATAATAATGTCTTTGTACTTAACGGTCAAGGCAAAGGAAAACGGGGAGAGCAGACGCATCTACCTGGTCTTTCCTACATTACCTATTCTTTATCAAGCAGAGTCGAAACTGAGGTTTTTCGCTAGCAACGTTGGTTTGAATATATGTAGTGAAGAATCTGCCGACAACTGCATAAGAATCCTTGTTCCACACGGGAAATTGAAGAAAGAACTTCGGGATGCATTGATTCAGCGTTTAACAAATGGTGATTTCGACATTTTACTGTCGACAAATGCTTTCTTTCACAAGTATTTTGACTTCTTAAAGGATAAGGGTTTCAGTCTTATAATCATGGATGATGTTGACGCAGTCCTTAAGAGCGGGAGAGCTGTTAGAAGGGTGCTCGCTCTCGTAGGGGTGCCTGAGGGGGCCATTGATGACGGGTTGAACCTCATCAAGCTTCGCCAAAAACTAGCATATGCTTCAAGCGAGGAAAAACCCACTATAATCAATGAAATAGAGGTGTTGTCAAGAAAAATAGAGGAGATTAAATCTAGGATAAATACCACGTTAGTCGTTAACAGCGCCACTGGGAGGCCGAGGGGAATATATCCCAAGCTGTTTAAAGTCTTCCTTGATTTTGAAGCTGGTTCAAAACCAGAGGCTATCAGAAATATAATAGATGCTTATGTCGAAACCGAGGATGTCGAGAGGTCTCTGATCAATATTGCTGAGGTTTTGAAAGACGGTTTCCTTGTGTTCGTACCCATAGACAAAGGAATAGAGTATGCCGAGAAAGTGGCGGAGAAGCTTCGCGACGCTGGTTTCGAATGCGAATCATTCCATGCTAGGAAAAGTGCCGAGGTTTTGAACGATTTCGCTTCGGGGAAGCTCAAATGTCTAGTAGGAGTGGCAACTTACTATGGGGTGATGGTTAGAGGAGTTGACCTGCCCGAAAGGGTTAAATATGTGGTTTTCTTAGGGGTCCCCAGACATAAGATAAGCACCTCTCTAGAGGAGATTCACCCGAGGGATTTAGTCAAGATACTCGGAACATTGCGGGAGGTATTTCCCGAAGAAGCTAGAAGAGATGTTGAGGTGCTGATAGGGAGGCTGGCAAGCAGGCTTAGGAGGCTGAGCCAAGGAGCTTTATTCAGACTAAGAGAAGATTTCAGTAAAAAAATAAAAGGCGAGCCCGTAGAGGAGACACCGTTGCTAAGGGATCTTCTCAAAGCATATGAGATAGCCCGTGATCTGTTAAATAAGGAGGAGACGTGGGAAAAACTTTCAAAACTCGAAGACATTGGGTTTATCAAGGAGAATAATAGACAGTATTTACTGATACCAGACATAGCCACTTATATTCAAGCCAGTGGAAGGTCTTCGAGGCTTTACCCCGGCGGCATTACGAAGGGATTGTCCATAATAATAGTTGATGATAGAAGGTTGTTGAACGGCCTTAATAGAAGGTTGAGATGGATTTTCGAAGGATTATCTATATCAAAACTTGAAGAACTAGATTTTGCCAAAATCGCAGAAGAAATTAGTGAAGAAAGAAGAATGGTAGGGAAAATCCTACGTGGAGAACACCGGATCTCTGGTACGGTTGATTTGATAAAATCAGCTCTTCTAATCGTCGAATCACCCAATAAAGCGAAGACGATTGCGAACTTTTTCGGGAAGCCAAGTGTTAGAGTTCTCGGAAAAAATCTCCAAGCATATGAGGTCACGATAGGTGATTATGTTTTAACGATTATTGCGAGCGGTGGACACGTCTACGACCTTGTTACCGATATTAATGAAAACTACGGCGTAAAAGCATTCGACTCTATTTATGTTCCAGTGTACACTGACATTAAAAGGTGTGGAAACGGCCATCAATTTGTTGACGAAGTGAATGCGTGCCCAAGGTGCGGATTAGGAATTATCAATAGAAAATTAGACGTATTGAGAGCTTTGAAAGAGCTAGCTAGGGAGGTAGACGTGGTTTTAATAGGTACCGATCCAGACGCTGAGGGAGAAAAAATAGGGTGGGATCTGAGAGTTCTTTTAGAACCATACGCTAGGGAGATCAGAAGAATAGAGTTTCACGAAGTAACTCGTAAGGCCATTCTAGATGCTATAAGAAATCCGAGACCATTTGATACACGGTTAGTCGGGGCACAGATTGTTAGAAGAGTTGAGGACAGGTGGATCGGCTTCTCGCTATCGGAGAAAGTTCAAAAATATGGATGGTTATCTTATTGCATAAAACACCTCAGGGATAAAGGCTTTGATTGTTGCATAGAAAATAGGAATTTAAGCGCTGGTAGGGTTCAAACACCAGTTCTCGGGTATGTTATAGAGAGATATTTCGAAAAAAGCAGGAAGGAGTTGTTCAAGTACAAAGTAGTTTTAGAGAAGGATGGGGTCGAACTGGCCTTCACCTTAAATAGGGATCAAGCAGTTAATTCAGGCATATCAATCTTTCTCGAAGACCCTAATCTCAGAAGAAAAAGGAATAAGGAATTCCCTTCAATACGAGTAAGAGTTGTTGATGAGGTGCCGGAAACGGTGAATCCGCTACCACCATTCACTACTGACAGCTTGCTGGAGGAGGCTTCTAAAACCCTGGGTTTAACAACCACCAGGACCATGGAAATAGCACAGGATCTGTTCGAGATGGGTTTGATAACTTACCACAGAACAGATAGCACAAGGGTGAGCGAAGCTGGGGTTCTAATAGCTCGCCAATACTTAGAGGAAAAGTACGGTACGGGTTTCGAGAGGTTTTTTAATCCGAGGACATGGGGAGCAGGCGGTGCGCACGAGGCGATTCGTCCTACTAGACCGATTGATGCAGACAGGTTAATGGAGCTCGTCAGGGAGGGGGTTATCGTCTTAACTGGTAGGTTTACTAAGCAACATTTTCTCGTATACGATTTAATCTTCAGGCGTTTCATAGCGAGTCAGATGAAGCCTGCTGTTGTACGGAAACAAATACTTAGCGTGGAACTCAATGGTGTAGAAGCATTGATCGAAAGATACATTGAAATCATCGAGAACGGTTTTCTCGACACATACTCTTATATTAGAATCGAGACCCCTGTTACAGAGGGCATTGGAACTATTAAAGAAATTATTGAAGTAAAGCCGCCTCTAGCTCGTTACCACGATGTAATTAGATGGATGAAAGAGCAAGGTATCGGTAGGCCGAGCACTTATGCCAAAGTAATTCAGACTCTCCTCGACAGGAGGTACGTTGAGGCTACGAAGAAACTAAAGGCACTGAGGCCAACCGAAAGAGGGATTTTAATCCATGATTTTCTCGTCAAAAACTTCGGGGACGTAGTCAGTGTTGAAACCACTAGAAAACTAGAAAAAGACATGAAAGAGATTGAAGAGGGGAAAACTGCTTATCAAGATGTTCTCGGAAGACTGCATAGAGAACTCCGCGATAAAATTCTTGAGAACCCCATAAACAATGAGCTTGAAAAACAATACGCTGAGATTTGCAGGAAAGGGGCGTGAGCCGATTGAACACGGACTTTCAAGTAATAGAAGCCGAGGATGCCTCTTTCTCTAAGATGGCTATAGCACATATTCCAGTGATGGTTGAAAATTTCACTCGTAACATTGATCTAGCTAGAAGACTCGTGTTTTATGCAAGCGAACTTAATGTAAAAACTATAATCTTCCCCCACTCGCTTCCATATGGACCTCTCACCTCTTTCCAAGGCTTAGCATTGTTGAACAAGCTGGAAGTCAAGAAACGCTTCGGGATTCCTAAAACTCACGTAGTGCAAAAATTGTTCAAATCCGCTTCAAACGTATATGGAGTCAATATCATCCTTCCTAGCATAGTTGAAGTCTCTGGGCACAGTATTTATCATTCAACACTCTTATACTCTTCTGACTCTGAAGGAGAGTACCCCATAGCCCAAAGGAAAATATTCCTAAGCCCGCTGGAGGAGAAGATTGGTTTTAGCCCAGGCAAGAGATTATCCGTATTTAAGTTAAACACCTGCTCATGCGGCGTATTGCACGAGAATGAGATACTAACTCCAGAATTAATGAGAGGATTTTCAATTCTCGGGGCTTCAACCATTATATTTTCGACTTCAACATTCCCCAGTCCTTTTGAGAAAATCGTAGAAGTTGCCAAAGCATTATCCTACGTGTTCGACCAAAAAGTAATCGTTCCAGGCGGATTCGTAATCAACAGTGAAGAAAACGTAATCCATGCGACTCCTTCAGTAATTATTTCAAAAGGAGAGTTAGTTTGGATGCACGATGAAGCTACTCCATCCCTTATCATCCTAAAAGAAGAGCCACATAAAGCTTATAATGATGGTAAAAACTCGTATAGGCACAGATTATTTAGCTTCCTTAGAGATTTGTTAAAGCTTGAGTGGGAATATGGAAGAGAAGGTGCTCCCAGTAAGAGTGAGTTCACTGAACGATTTGATTAGATTAGCGGTCTCGACAATTAGCCCGCAAGCACTGACATACATCGTTAAGTTCAGAGAAGAAGGGAAGATCGTCTTGGGAATCCTAGGCGTCTTCAGGGACTACTACAAGTATTATGGAATACCGTTATTCTACTATTTCATATTAGATCCTACGGAATATCCTGGATTGAGCGAAGCTAATTACGTCGTAGTCTCAACAAGCGATGAAAAATTCGAATTCACGAAACAGCCAAAGCCAGGTGTCTCAATACCCATTATTAGCCTAGCTGAAAGGCCGGGATTCATCCCCGATCTTAGATAGAAAAACTCTATCGACTGACCGAATCGATATCTATTAATATCATAACAACTTTTCTACGACTACCTGAGCCTCACTATTAACCTCTTGCCCATTACGATCCAATATTCTACTTCGCTTCCTTGTTTTAATTTACCACGTAATTCTTCCTCAATAGAGGATTTTTCAATTTCAAATGTTTCAAAACTCTCCATGTCCATCAATTGAAACATATCTCCCATGTCGGCGATAATCTGTCCCACTCTTTTATCAATTATTGGGACTTCTACTTGAGAGTCTGCGGGCGCAACGAGTGTTTTCTTGTTACCGGTGAAAAGGCTGATTGCTACTACGTTAGCCTTTGCGCTTCCATGTTTTCCCGTTTTCGCCTTTGAAATCTCGACAATCCTGCACGGTTCATTATCGATGATAATAAAACTACCCGGTTTCAAGTTCCCAAGGGTTTCATAGTTCTTGCTCATCCTTCGCTCACCGAACAGTGTAATCCTTGGATATTATTGATTTATGATTATTAAAAGGTTTTCATCAAATTGCTTTCATAACAATATACCTGTTGTAGTCTACTATAACCTTGTAGAATCCCTTCAGCTTTTCATCAACCATGGGATCGCCAGTATCGACTCGAAGATGTTTTAACTCTCTCACCTTCGACTCTGTTGATACAATTATAATGTCCTCCTTATCTAGATGTTTTAGGAACCGTGGAGAAAACTGCTGGTTGCCCCTCCCGAATATGAAGCCTTGACCTCCGATGGGTGTAACAATAACTTTCACTTTACCGTATTTGTTAAGCAAATCTAACAAGTGCTTTTCCCACGCATCTTTGATTATCAACTTTCTATTCAATACAACGTCTACTCCTAGCAAAGTGTAATCTATACCTAACGCCTTAGATATCGCCTTCACCGTGGAACCTGGCCCTAAAACATACACGACATCATCCATTAAGTTTTCGATTAAGAATTCCGCAATGGCTTTCTTATTCTCCTCGTCGTCGAGGCTAGAATACAAAGTCTTACCGCCCTGAGTCATACCCTGGTGAAAAATCGTCTTCAAGTAACCATATAACCTGATGATAAGCTCATCCCTGCGGAAGGCATCTTCATCAATGTCCAAGACCTCCCTTTCAACCACGCTGGCCTCGCCTCTCAAGAAAGAGTCGAGAAGGTTTGCCGCTACCACTGGGGTGACCGCGAATACGCTACTATACATTTTAACGCCGCTGGGAACTCCTAGGACAGGGACTGATTGATTTACACTATCTAAAATGTCTCTTGCCGTTCCATCACCTCCAACGAAAACTAGGATATCCACTCCTTCGCTAACTATGAGCCTGGCTATTCTACGCGTATCCTCTGCTGTGGTCTCATCGCCGATATCTCCTACGACTTTCCTCAGCTTATCCCTATGCCTACTTTGAAGGACTTCCTCAGCCCCCATTATCCCCGGGGCTGAAATTATTTGAAAATTGTTACATGTTATCTTGTTGAGGAATAAGAGGGCTCTGTAGGGTGATTCGGGCTGAGCGCCTCTCGCTACAGCGAGCTTGTATGCATTGCCGTCTGTTCCTTTTAACCCGACTCTACCTCCCATTCCTGCAATAGGGTTCACTATGAACCCTATGGAGAAGGTTTTCATGGGACTTTATCCTCTTAATCCCCTTATCAGACTAATATTTCACCAGTCTAGTCCATCCCTCGCTGGACAACTTATATAGACCTGGATCAACAATTATCGTCTTGGCGATCATTGCGTGCTGAGGCAGGTAGTCTGCAAGAGTGATGGATGCGGCGACCCAGGATTCTCCAACTTGTAGTAAAAGCATCCTGAAGTAGTCAATCAAAGACTGGTTCTCACAAGGTCTCCCAATGAAATGAGTCGTGTATAGATATGGTTTATCTCCAAGCAATAGAAGTAATCCCGTATTCAAGCCGCTACACGGAGGTACGTAGTCAAGGGATGATTCGTAAGACTTGATTACGCATCTGTCAACATCCTTTTCCTCGAGTAAGCATTCTTCGACACTATTCATTAGATAATAGGCTAAGAGCTCCGAGTCCACCCTAGTCCATGGATGAACTCCCAGCATGCCAGCTATTCTAACCTTGTCTACTCCCCCATTGTGCGCAAACCATCCGGCTCCATTCTCGAATAGCCGAATAAATGGGTGAAGGTAATCCCCGCCATAAGGCTCAAACCTCGAAGACTTACGCGAGTGAACGATGAAGGCTACTTCATCATAACGCTTCAGTCTGGCTTCTATGAGGTTGATCATCTTAATGCTGTCAGCATCGAAAATCGGGTTAAGCATTTTGTGATAGACAACGCTGGGCTTCCCCCCGGCTAAACCGACCGCCGCGATACCCCATCCATCATCGTGTGATGAATACCTACCCCCACTCGCCTTTTCAAGATACCCATCGTGCTCGCTACCCTTGATGAAAGAGTCAAGGATAATTCTTAGGGACTCGAAGTCCCCGGTCTTAAGCCATCCGGTGAGAATTCTGCACATATCCTTCACCGAGATAGTTAATGAAGTCCTCACTAATAAACAAGGTGTTTTCTCTCCACGATCAGCTCTAACTCCTTTAGATACTTATTAAGCAACTCCCCAACTACGTTAACAATGAACTGATTTATCTCTTCACTATCTCCATAAACCCTTAGGACGCCTTGATTAAAGCCAGGGTACAGGTGGAGGCTTGCAACGAATCTACCCTTGAACATCATTCTAATACTGTATGAGTGTCTTTCTGCGTATATTCCCCTCTGATTGAGTTCCTCCAGGATTTTATTTAAAAGTTTAACGGAGATCCCCTTAGGCGTGATCAAAGCGTCGACACCTCACTACTCATGATTTTATATTTTCGGATGCTTATAGATTAGTCATAGATGATAGGGCTCGAAAGGTCTGATTGAGTGATGAACCCGCGCAGGATTGATGTCTCATGCCAAATCTCGTCATAGGGTTAACAGGGGCCAGCGGCATAATCTATGGTTTGAAACTAATTGAAAGCGTTGACTTGTTGAAGAAAAAATACTCGGAAATATTCGTGATATATACACAGTCGGCTGAGAAGGTTGCCGAGGAGGAGTTAGGGATCAAACTTGGAGAATTACTCGATAACACTCCGAGTATAAGCAAGGTTTACACGGAGTTTGAAATCGACTCCCCCCTTGCTAGCAGTAGCAGGCTCATAAACACGGACATGGTGATAGTTCCAGCATCACTCAACACGATAGCAAAGATTTCGAACGGTATTCAGGAAAACCTGTTGTTAAGAGTGGCGTCGTCGATACTAAGACTAAGGGGGAAACTTATCATCGTGCCAAGAGAAACACCCCTCTCCACCATAGACTTACGGAACATGTATGAGCTGAGCATGAGCGGTGCGATCATCATGCCAGCATCGCCAGCTTACTACCACCGCCCAGAGAGTATTGATGATTTAATTAACTTTATTGTGGGGAAAATTCTTGATCTTTTAGGGGTTGACCACAGTTTATACGCGAAGTGGAAGAGTCTCCCTCAATACGAGAAACGATAGAATTGCTGAAAAACTAGAAGATCCTTTGAAATGAGATCCCAACAGGATAGCGTTTAAAGTCTCATCTAGCAAAATCAGAGACATCATAATCCTCGATCGATTGAAGCTCCTTGAATAATTCATCATCGCTCACATGTCGTGTCTTTTTCTCTAATGCTTTAGCACACCTTCCATCTGGCAGTAGAGCGTTTATCTTACATCCCGAATACTGACACTCGCTACCTATGCATTCGCCGCCGGTCAGCCTACAATATGCTACTCTAATGTATTTTCCACGGAATGGCTTGTTGAGAGTGAACAATGCTGTCTTATTGCACAGAAAGAATGGGCACAAAGGATTGCAACGGTCTCCTAAAGGCTGGGGTTGCAGGACTCTCTCCTTGTTTTCAAAATCCCTCCGATACGGTTGTCTCGGATACTCCTCGCGAGGCCTATAGTGACCCTTATAATATTGCCCTTCCCTCCTCTCGCCTCCACGGTGGCTACTCAAATGGCATACCCCTCTTTAAGCGGTTTCAGTCCTAGATTCTACCGCTGTTATGTTATTTCCAAAAACATTTAAATAGGTTAGCCTATGGTTTCCACCAGTTAAAGATATGATAATAAACTTCACCCTTATCATCAACTATTGCCACTATGAGTTTTTTTCTAACAGAGTGGAGAAGCCGGCCCATGCGAACCAGCTCGATAGGATCTATCTGCTCCCCAGACTTGTAAACCTGGACTCCGAAAGGCGCATGATCAATCCCTGGTCCGAGCCTGTATAGGAGATAGTCGCATCCAAACTTCAAGCCTCTCCTGATTATGAACCCTTTTTTCCTCAGATCTCGGTAAACAGTGTAGAGTTCTTCAAACCGTTCTATCCTATCACGACTCCATTCATATAGTCTATTGTAATCAAGTTTACTGTTCGAGTAAATTAATTCAATCCTGCCTGTCTCCAAGAGGTACGTTGCCTCGATAAGTGATAACTCTAGAGGACTGTTGATATCTTTCTCCCTAGGCTTCACGACTCCCAAGAAGGAGCCGTAATACCCATTCCAATATATTTCGTTAGCACATTTGTAATCTAAAATCACAGCTCTATTATGTAGTAGAAAGGCCCTGCATAACTCTCCTTTTAGACTCCCCTCACTAGCGCCAGGTAGCGTATTTCCTCACCGATACTTCTTAAATCATCGCACACGTCTTCAAGATACTCAATAATATCTTTCAGAACCATCAAGCCTGTCAGATTGTTCGATAGCTTAGAATACACTTGAAAGGTACTTTTCCTGAATAAGTCGTCGGCCTCTTCCTCCAATTTGATTATCTCGTTCAAATCGGCCATGATTTTTCTGGGAGCACCAGTTAGTTTCGACAAAGCCGTCTCCAGTATATCTCTTTGTTTTCTAATAATGCTACCCATGACTCGTATTGTAGATACGAGATCCTTGTCAAGGATAACATTGTTGTCTTTCAAAAGAACTATTCTGTAGGCTACGCCGTCTAAGTGCTGAATTATCCTCTCGAAAATATAGACTACCTCGATATAGCTTCGCGAATACCTCATCACTTCACTGCTTTTCACAAGATACTCCATGACTATTGTTCTCATCTCCTCGCCTTTTGTCTTAACCTCTCTAAACCTCTCGTAAAGCTTGTGGATATCGTTGCCTTCCACGTAAGCGTTAACTAGGTGGTCTATGAGCCTTGCCGCTTCATCTATGATCCTCGAAAAATTTGTTAAATACTCGATCGCCGTTAACTCTGCCAATGAACCGTTTTCAACCTCACTCATTACCTCTCCCCGTTTTCTACTAATTTATTTGAGGGTATTTAAGAATAGCATTTTAAAGAGTGATCCGTTTTGAAAAATCTTCTAGTAGTTGATGCGCTGGCCAGGGCAAAAGGCGAGAGATATTCGACATTCGACGTAGTTGGAGCAGGTCCTAGAATAGTGGCAGGGATCCTAGAGGAAGAAAACAACGTTTCTCTGAAGCCTTTTGAAGAAGTTTTCAATAAAACTCGCGAATATCTCCATTTCGACTATGTATTCATTTCTGGTATGACGAGCGACAAGCATGCAATTCAAAAACTGGTTTCAAAAATGCGGAGAAAAGGTTTCAAAGGAAAAATAATAATAGGCGGACCTATAAGTGTTGAAGGCCATCAATTGTTGAAGGAAATCCCTGGGGCCGACTACATCATAGTGGGAGAGGGCGAAGTCCCGCTGCAGAAATTCCTAGATTGCGTAATTAAAGAGAAATGCGACGAGAGCCGCGTCCCATCCCTGATTTACAGGAATGGGTCAAAGATAGTTGAGACAACTGGACCGGTTCCCGCCCCGTTAGAGTTGATCAACGAGATCAAGCCGTGGACAAAGCTCCACTTGTCGTACAATCCGCCGTCTATCTACAGGATTTATGTTGAAGCAGTCAGGGGATGTAGCAACTTCTATAGACCCCTTCTGCAGACCCTGGGTTGCCTAAAATGTATGAGATGCAGGAAAGGGACTTACGCTTTAAGATTGGAGTGCCCTGCCAACATCCCCCCGGGTTGCGGTTTCTGCAACGTGCCAAGTCTATTCGGTCCCCCAAGGTCTAGAAGCCCCAACGCGATTAGACATGAGGTCGAAGAGCTTATTGGTAATGGGGCGAGAAGAATAGTTTTAAGTGCGCCTGATTTTCTAGATTATAAAAGAGGCGAAATCGCTCATATCCTTCCCATGACCGATCCCTGTTCCCCGCCGGCCAACATAGAAGCCATAGAGGCTCTTCTGAACGAATTATTCTCTATCAAAGAAGTCGAGAGTGGAAAAGTTGTGATCAGTGTTGAAAATATTAAAGCTTGCCTCGTAAACGAGGAGGTAGCATCCACACTGGGCAAGTACTTGAAGGGGACAACTATCCATATAGGTTGTGAAACCGGCGACGCTGAATATAACCAACGCGTGCTGGGTAAACCCATAGATCCCAGGGATGTGATTAAAGCATCAAAACTATTACATGAACATGGACTGAGGCCATATGTTTACTTAATGTATGGTTTGCCTTTGATGAACTCGAGAGTTTATCGTAAAACGTTAAGCATTATAAATGACCTAGCTGGGGCTGGCGTGGAGAAAATCACGCTTTACAAGTATGTTCAATTGCCCAAGACCTCCTTCGCGGTCAAGAACCTACGTCCCTCGTTCAATAAGGAAATCACGCTCGCAATGAAGAAAGCTATTGAACGATACAACTTCATGAGTAAACAGAGGTTTCTCGGTGAGGTTTTAGAGGCATACATGTTGGAGAAAGATGGGAAAATATATGGTTATCCCGTTAGACATGGTCCAGTCATATTTGTCGAAAAAGCTCTCTCGAGTATTGAGGCTATTAATGGATGCAAGGCTAGGGTTTTAATCACAGATGTGGCTCCAAGATTTGTTAAGGGAGTTATACTCGAGGTCTTAGAGTGTCCATAAGCGAGCGAAACCCGGTTATTAGGCTTTCAGCCTTCTCCACACAATCCTTACAATTGGATTCGACTAGTTTATTCCGGAGCTCCTCTAACAAATCCACTAGGTAAGGCACGCCAACGACTCGTAAGTAATTGTAGTAGGCTCGGATAAGCCTTCCTACTTCGCTCGAAGAGTAGTTGCCAACGTGTTCCACAATATCCGACGCCAGGGTTTTCGAATCCTCCAATAGCTTGTCAAGCTGCGACAGGAAGATCCTGATCCTATTGTCATCTACTCCAACATATCCTGGCGCGACTTTGGCTTGGGATAGGATTTCTTCATACTTATCCACTAGTAGTTTTATCCTAGAATAAATTGATTCTTCGCTGAAACTGTCATTTCGACTTTCTGAGGGTTGCGATGCTATTATCTGCCACCCCATTCAGTTTCAGCTCTTCAGGGTATACATATATAGTGTTCTCTTCCTGAGAATCTATTAGAATTGCCTTGAACATGAACTTTTTCTTGCCTGCGACAACGATTTCTACCGAGTCTCCATCGGTAATACTGAGCATCTCAGCGATCGGTTTCGGAATCTTGGCAATGGGCTCCCTTAACGTCTCGTCATACCTTATTCTCAGTCTTTTCTCAGTTAGAACTTTTTTCTTCTTCTTCAGCTCCGAGGCAGGAGGTATTATTGATACTAATTTCGAGATATCCGGTTTGGATTGCGGTTCTTGAACATTTTTAGTAGACTCACCCTCGCTCATGATGATCCACCATTCAGCTTATGTATCATTCATAAATAGATTAGAAAAAGCTGGTTAAAAAACAGTAAGCCGGAGTTTCTCAAACAAGTACTTCCTCAAATCGTTTAAATGAACTCTTTCTTGAAGCATAGTATCTCTATCTCTAACAGTCACTGTTCCATCTTCAATGCTCTGATAATCAATCGTTACAGCATATGGTACCCCTATCTCGTCAACTCTTGCATACCTTTTCCCAATGCTTCCGTCGTCATCATAGATACAGTTCAATCCCGCATCCAAGAGTTCTTTAAAGACGCTTCGAGAGAGCTCAACTATCTTTCTATGCTCTGGTCGAGAACCTGTTACGAGGGGAAAAACTGCAACATGGTAGGGTGCTATCTTAGGAGAGAGGGAAAGAATAGTTTTCCCCTCTCTGATCTTTATCGAGTTTTCTAGGACAACGTACAGTAACCTCTCAAGTCCAAATGACGGCTCTACTACATGTGGAATGATCTTCACCCCATGTACTTTCTCGATCTCTTCCTTGATTATGAATAGATCTCTTCCAAGCCTCATTTCGTTGGACTCAACAAAGCCTCTTTTCTCCAGCTCCTCGAGAAGCTCGACAGGGTCTCTCTCCATTAACTCTCTCATGACTTCAGGATACTTATCACCCAAAGTCTCTCGCAATTTTGAAACGTTGGGAACAGCCTTTCTCACGATCTTCTCAATGGGCTTTTCGAACTTCTTAAAGAATGTTAGATCAGCATTACTAAACATTATGTGCCTTTGAAGATCGTACGTTGTCCTATAGGCATAGCCAGCTATTTCTATCCACCCATATTTCTCGGTTTTAACTTCCTGATCGAATGTTTGTGCTGAATAGTGAGCCCGCTCTTTCGATAGCTTCTCTATGAAGCGTATCCTCCCCGGGTCAATCCCTAGCTCCCTGAGGAACTTGTTCCCAATACTCATCCAAAATGCTAGCCAAGGCGTTTTCACAACGCCGCTATCGACGAGTTCTCCAATGGTAATGGTTTTGGCCTCCGTCACACCTTTCTCCCTTTCTTCAGCGGTTAGAACGTTTATTTTTTCCTCTAAAACGTATTTGTTCAAATACTCTTTCACGTCATCGAATGATTCCGGATCGAAAAAGAACTCGATTTCCATTATCGTGAACTCTCTAAGCCTGAGTAATCCTTGCCTAGGGGAGATTTCATTCCTAGCTACCTTCCCAACTTGAGCTATTCCAAGAGGAAGTCTGTTCCTAGCGATCCTCAATATGTTTGAAAAATTAATAAACATTCCTTGAGCGTTTTCAGGCCTCAGATAAGCCGGGAGGCCTTTATAGGGTCCTATCTCGGTCTTGAATAAGAGAAGAGTATATGAAGGTCGAGAGAGGTCCCCGTTGCAAACTGGACACTTAACTTTGTTCTCTGACATAATCCTATAATATTCCTCGGGAGAGAGGCCCTCAGTCTCGACTCCAAGGACTTCCTTCAACAAGTGGTCAACTCTGTAAACTCGTCCGCATTTTAAACACTCAGTGACAGGGTCGGTGAAGCTCTCTTCATGCCCACTTGCCTTGAAAACTACACGTGGATTGATTATGGGAGTTTCGATCTCGACTACCATGTCGTTCGAATAGACGAAATACCTTAACCAGAGGTCTTGGATCCTTCTCTTGAGCAAAACTCCCAACGGACCATAATCGTAAAAACCTGCTACTCCACCATATATTTCGAAGGAACCCCAGAAGAACCCTCTTCTTCTCGCGAGATCCATTACGATATCAAACACTTCCTCGTTTTTCACCTAAAACCCTCCATTTTTTGAAGAATAATTTAATTAACTTTATAAAAGCATTTATACCAACACGGGAAGATTATGGAGCCATGGAAAATATTTATACAAGAGTCAATCCCTTTCGCCTGCCTCCCTAGAGGAGAATCCATGTGGACCCTATTAGGCATCCCGTTTGACTCGACGACAACCTTTAAGCCAGGATCCCGATTCGCTCCAGACCACATTCGAACAGTCGCATGCAATATAGAATTTTACAGTATTCTAACAGGCTTACTCTTGGAGGAAGACTGTTTTAACGATCTGGGAAATCTGATACTTCCACCTGGGGATACACTGAAGAGTCTTGAGTTGATCGAAGACGCCGCAAAAGGTATCAGGAGCCGATACCCGAGAAGCCTCTTAATCTTCATCGGGGGAGAACACCTCTTAACATACCCAATCATCAGAGGGCTGAGAAAAGAAATAGATTCTTTAGTAGTCTTCGATGCACACTTAGATTTAAGAGACGAGTATTTGAACTCAAAACTTAACCATGCAACATTTCTAAGGAGAATCGTGGAGAACCTGGATGTCAATGTAATACATATCGGTTCAAGAGCGTATAGTAAAGAAGAACTTGAATTCTTGAAGGATGGGGAGGTGACGGTTCTCAACGTTTTAGAAGCCATGAAGCAGGAAGAAGTGGTTAAGAGACTTGATACCATAGGACTCGGGCGCACTTACATAAGCGTGGATATTGACGTGATTGACCCCTCCTTCGCTCCAGGTGTTGGAAACCCAGAATCTCTGGGATTGAATCCGCTTACGCTGCTCTCGCTCCTAAAGATAATATATGAGAAAAGCAATAAGGTTGTCGGCTTTGATATAGTAGAGGTTAACCCATTAGTAGATGTAAACGATGTTACGAGTATATTAGCTAGTAAGATCATTCTCGAGATATCTGCCCTAGAAAAAACCTATAACCGCTCTATATAGCCTTTACGAGCCTGTATGGTTTGGCAAGCTTATACACTATTTCGTAAGTGCATTTCGGACATTTGACTTTCCCGCGCCCGAAAACCCTCATCTCCTCAGGATCGAAGACGTATCCGCATTTTCCACACTTATACTTTACCAAATGCTCACCCAAGCTATCCAGAATGCGAGAACCTATTATAAATTTTTAAGGGAGTGCCAGATATTATTAATAGACACAACTCGGAATAGGTTGGATATGGTGATGTGCTCGAGTCTTGATGAATCCCTATGTGGTGGTTTACCTCCAGAGTTATGTGAGCAACTCTCTATAGAGCAACAGGTTATTAAGATTAGACTGGATGAGAGAAAGTTTGGTAAAGAGGTCACAATCATAGAGGGGTTGCCAAACGATAAGAATCTTCTCAAGCAGATAGCTAAGACTTTGAAAACAAAACTGGCAACAGGTGGAACCTTTAAGGAGGGAAGAGTAGAGCTCCAAGGAGACCATAGGCATAGGGTGAAACAAATACTGATTGAAGAGTTCGGTTTTCAACCCGAGAACATATTGATTCTAGACTGAAGGCTTTAAATAGCGTTGGCGTCTAATCCAAATATTTTCGCAAGTTCCTTATACCTGTTCCTCACGGTGACCTCTGTTACACCTGCAACATGAGCTACTTCTTTCTGTGTTCTTTTCTCTCCTATCTCCAAAGCAGCAACATATACAGCTGCTGCGGCGAGGCCGGCTGGATCCTTACCCCCCGTTACCCCGTGCTCTCTCGCAATATTCAAGAGTTCAGTAGCCCTCTTAACAACCGTGCCCGGAAGCCCTAGCGCATGTACAATCCTCGGTACGTAGTCAACGGGGTCCGTCGTACCCACCTTGATGTCGAGTTCTCTGAGGAGTAGTCTATAACACCTGGCGATATCCTTTCTCCCTATCCTCGTATGCTTTGAAACTTCGTCGAGAGATCGGGGGACCTTCAGTTCCCTGCATGCGACATAAACGGCCGCGGCGATGACACTCTCAATGCTTCGACCCCTGACAAGCCCCTTCTCAACCGCTTCTCTGTAGATTCTAGCGGCTTCCTCTTTAACGTGGGATGGAAGGTTTAAGAGATCACCTAATCTTTCAAGCTCATTCATCGCTTGAGCCAGGTTTCTATCCATGCTAGTTAATATCCTCGTCCTGGCTTGCCACTTCCTTAGTTTGATTAACTCCTGTCTCTTACCCATCAATTTCCTTCCAGCGGCATCCTTGTTAGAGTAGTCAATCGCGGTAGCAAATCCCATGTCGTGAACAGTTGTCGTCAATGGACCTCCCGTCCTAGCCCTACGCCCCCTCTCCTCTGGAGTAAAAGCCCTCCATTCAGGACGCTCATCAATTATTTTCTCCTCAACGACCTCACCGGTCTCTAGGCAAACGTATTCTCCGTGCTCGCTGTCATAAACAAGTTTCTCCTGGGGACACTCTCCTTTTTGCTTCATATTCTTCTCAGTCTCTGTAGAATTGCTTTCTACGGGTTTATCTTCCATAAAGAAACACCAGCTCTAATAACTTTTTCAAAAATCCCCTTATAAACCTTTAGCAATACTTAAAAAATTTCTCGTGGAAAGGATTTTTAAATAATCTGCCTGAAAATGAAGATTATAAACCCTTTTCATATATATTTTCTATTGACAGCCGGGTCGTCTAGCGGCCAAGGATGCGGGGCTTTGGTCCAGAAGGGGAGATACCCCGCGACCGGGGTTCGAATCCCCGCCCGGCTATATTCTTAAATTATAATATTTACCACATATTATAATGAATGGGGTATCGTTTTGACCGAGTTGCTGTACCAGTATGATTCATACCTTAAAGAAATAGAAGCCGACGTAATAAGGGTTCAGGGAAATAAGATCATCCTGAACCAAACTATTTTTCATCCAAGAAGCGGTGGTGTAGACAATGACACCGGGTGGATTATATACGATGACGTTGAAAAACTCGTCACTAACGTGTTTATCGACAAGGAGACAGGTGAAGTTATTCACGAGCTTGAAAAGGAAGTAGATATACCGGTGGGATGCAAAGTTCATCTGAGACTGAATTGGAACAGAAGATATAAGCTCATGAGACTTCACACTGCCGCCCATATTCTCTCCGCCATCATGTACAATGATTATAAAGCCTTAATCACGGGAGGCAATATAACGGAAGAATACGGCTATGACGATTATAGTCTAGAGTCTTTTGAAAAGGAGCTTTTCGAACAAGCTGTGAAAAAAGCCAATGAAATTGCTTCGCGAGGGTTTGAAGTCAAGATTTATTGGTTGCCCAGGGATGAAGCCTTAAAGATACCTGGCATAGTAAAGCTAGCGTCAAAAATGCCGCCTAGTATTGAAAAGCTACGAATAGTGGAAATACCGGGCGTAGATATTCAAGCCGATGGGGGGCCACATGTTAAGAACACGTTGGAGATAGGAGAGATAGTAATACTCAAGTTCGAAAACAAGGGGAAAAACAAGAAGAGGCTGTATTTCACAGTAAAACCATAGGGTGGTGTCTTGGGCATAACAGTGCTCGACTTACACGGAGTTAAAGCGAGTCGTCTAGGACTTGGCACCTGGCAGTTTTCATCGAGATTATGGGGGCAGTCCCTCAGCGTTGCACAGGCTGCAAGGATTTTAGAGGCTGCAAGAAGTAACGGTATAAATCTTATCGATACTGCGGAAATCTATGGAAACGGCAGCTCAGAGAGGCTTGTCGGGGAAGCTATTCACAAGTTGGAAGCGCGAGAAGAATTCGTAGTTATAACTAAGATCGCCGGGTTCAGAAAGCCCTGTTTCGAGGAGTTCCTTAAGGCCTTTAGAAATAGCCATAAAAGACTGGGGTTTCGCCCGGATATTATACTTCACCACTGGCCCCCAAGGGATAGAGAGCAAGTCTGCAGGGCTACTCAAGCCTTAGAAGGCCTGGTTAACCAGGGGTATGTTTATGCATATGGTTTCTCCAACTACGGTCTAAAGGAACTAGATAAGGCGTTGGAATGCGTTAAGAAGACAGATCCCATAGCGGATCAAGTCCAATATAGTCTTGCATACAGAGTAGTTGAAAACGGGCTGAAGGACTTTTTACTAAAGCATAATATGACACTGATGGCGTGGAGTCCATTAGCCAAGGGGGCCTTGGCCGGAGTTGCTCGAGCTAAGACTCTTGCACAGAAAACCGATAAAGTATTCAAGGCTGCATCGACGGACGTGGATCTCCAGAACGCCTTGGAGGGATTAGCCCTTAAGTACGGTGTTACGAAGGCTACAATGGCCTTATCATGGCTTATTCATCAAGGCGCTGTTCCTGTGGTAGGCACTTCGAATCCCTCTAGAGTGATCGAGTACTCTAAGGCATTATCTCTTAGCCTCAGTGAAGAAGACTTAATCCCTCTAAATAACGTATCCCAGAAATATATCGGCTACTGGGGTTTAGAATACCGCCAGCCCACTCCCCTAGTCTCTATTCCTCGGCTCTTCCAGAAGATACTCGTCTCCGTGATGCGGGGTATTTGATTTTGAAAAATCTCAGAGAATCCCCTGTTGTTTGCCTAATAGTTATTATTATTCTTGGATTAGTTGTCAGATACTCGCTAGCCCCATACACTACAGGTAGCGATATACCGCAGTTTGCGGGTTTCACTGATACTTTTCTATCAAAAACCCTTTGCTTCTTCAAGCACACTACATCCGAAAATGCAATCTCGGAGAATTGGCCTTACCCGTGGCCGTATCCTTATGGGCCTTTTCTAGTCGTTCTCCTCTCAATCCCTAGAATGCTTGCTCCCTCCCCCGTGGTAACGTTCTGGAGAAGTGGCGTCTACTATGTTTATGCTCCGATAGACTGGATAGTGGCGTCGAAATCAGTCTTCATATTTTTCGACACGCTGTCGATGGTGTTGATATTCTCAATAGTTAAGTATTATTCGATCAGAAAGGCTCTGATCGCCGCATTTCTATACTTCTTAAACCCTGTTACTATTTACGTCTCATCCATATATGGAATGTTCGACTCTGTTGCTCTCTCAATTCAATTAACATCAATAATAGCATACCTGAGGTTTAAAGAGGATAATAGAGTGGTGTTTAACGCGTTCATTCCCGCAATGTTGGCCGGAGTTTCAGTCTCCATAAAGCCCAATGTTTTATTCCCAGCCATTGTCATCCTAATCTACACGTCTAAACCATTCATCAAGACATATCGGAACCTGGCCGCAGGAATTTTGGGTTTCTTAACCGGCTTGCTTACACCTTACCTGCCATTTGAGTTATTCTGCCCCGGGAGCTTGTACATCCATCTCGAAGTTTTATTTTCCACGAGTTCCCCCGGCTACACTCTGCCCCTTTGCTATAGTTTCAATGGATTCTCAAATATTGCAACTTATTTAAACAAAACGAGTGGCGGAGACTTCGCATGGATCACTGAATACTGGTGGATTCCCGCACTCATCCTCCACGGATTCCTGGCACAGAAGATCGCCGTGGAAAAAATCAACGATAAATTCTTGCTCGAAAATATTCTCGTCTCCTATTTGATATTCTTAACGACTTATTGGAGAGTTAACTATCAGTACTTCACGCCAATGGTGGCTTACATTTTTATATACCTATTTTCAATGGAGAATCGGCTGGAAGAGAAATCCTTAGTTGTAACTCATCACTTACTCACTATAGTATGGTTTTTCATGTTTCCCATCAGCTGGTGGGCTCACGCACACATAGAGCATCCCAATTACTCGCTGATCAAATTCCTGGATTCAATATCGTTGATGGTGTTTCCAGACGAAGCCTATCTCTTGTACAGCATCATTCTAACTTTCTTCGGATACATTACTATTACTGCTCTCCTCCACCCGCGGAGACCGTGCAGTAATCAAGAACTGTAGGGTCTTCCATAACCTGGGATATGTTCAAGCCCTCTCTGAGAGTCTCGCAAACCTCCCAGGGAAACACGACCCATTTATCAACGACCTCGTAATAATAGTCGGGTTTGACCGGGCTCCATGGCTTTACGAACAGCGCAAGGGCTTTCAACCCAGAGTAGTTATACTTTGAAACCAAGTCAACCACTGTGTTGATTGTCCTCCCAGATTCAATGACATCGTCCACTATGAGAATTTTCTTGTAGTCAAGCCTCGGGAGGGCGGTGAAGGTTACGAATGGTTTTTCACCCCTTTTTTCAACTCCCTTATAGAATTTCACTCCAACGTAGCCTATTTCATCAATTCCTAGTAAATCGCCGATTATTCTAGCGGGAATTAATCCTCCCTTTACTATTGTTATTATAGTGTCTGGTTGGTAATTTCGGCGCACCTGTTCCGCTAAGACTGATAGAGCTCTATGAATCTCAAGCCAACCTATATATCTATATTTCAATGAAGCAGCCATAGATTTTTCTATGAAAGGGTAAATTTATAAATTAATAATCCCCATAGGATCGCGTGGGCTCATGGTCAAGTATGTATTCATTACTGGCGGTGTCCTATCGGGTCTGGGGAAGGGAATCACCACCGCCTCAATAGCCTTATTATTGAAAGATGCCGGATTCAACGTTACCGCAATTAAGATCGATCCGTATTTGAATGTCGACGCAGGGACGATGAACCCCTACATGCATGGAGAGGTCTTTGTCACTTATGATGGGGGGGAAACGGATCTAGACATCGGACACTACGAGAGGTTTTTAAACACGGATTTGTCGAAGGCGAATAACATAACCTCCGGCCAAATCTATTACGCAGTTATCAATAAGGAGAGGAAAGGATCCTACTTGGGTCAGTGCGTTCAAGTAATTCCACACATTACTGATGAAATAAAAGACCGAATAAAATCTGTTGCGAAGGATTCAGGGGCCGATGTAGTGTTAGTGGAGATCGGTGGAACGGTGGGTGATATTGAAGGACTGCCCTTCCTCGAGGCTATTAGGCAACTTAGAGTTGAGGAGGGGTTTTCAAACACTTTATTCCTTCATGTAGCACTAGCTCCCGTCATTTCAAGCGGTGAAGTGAAAACCAAACCTGTCCAGCACAGTATTCAAGAAGTGAGGAGGATAGGTATTCAACCCGATGGTATCATAGTAAGGTCTGTTTCACCTTTAGATGAGGAAGCTAAGTATAAGATAGCCCTATTTGGAAATGTACCGTTGAATGCGGTTTTCAGTAGTCCTGATGTCGACTTCGTGTATAAGGTTCCCCTGATTCTTCATCAGCAGGGAGTTGCCGACTATGTGTTAAACAGGCTGGGATTGCCAAAGAGAAGAAATATTAGACTCGATGAGTGGAAGGAGTTTATAAAGCACTACGAGGAATCCGTCAGGCAAGTTAGAATAGCCTTGATAGGAAAGTATACCAAAGTAAGGGATAGTTACATCAGCATTGTTGAAGCATTAAGACATGCAGCAGCATGGGAGAGGGTCAAGCTTACTTTAAATTGGTATGAAGCAACCGAGATTGAACACGGTGTTAAAAGCCCTGATGAGGTGCTGAATAACGATGGAGCAGTGCTACTGCCCGGCTTCGGCAAGCGAGGAAGTGAGGGGAAAATCCAGGCTATCAAAAAGCTGAGGGAAGAGGGAAAGCCCGTACTGGGCATTTGCTTCGGGATGCAATTGATGGTTGTTGAGGCTGCTAGAAATGTGCTTGGTTTGACTGGGGCGAACAGCACGGAACTGGACCCAGCCACTCCCTACCCGGTGATCGATTTACTACCGAGCCAGAAGAGTGTTTCAACGATCGGGGGAACTCTAAGACTAGGTGACCAGAAGATCATTGTTGAGAAGAACTCGTGGGCCTGGAAAATATACGGCGCACCCGAGGTCTACGAGAGGCACAGACATAGGTACGGGGTGAATCCACGGTACGTGGAGCTATTGGAGAAGGCAGGGTTTAGAATTAGCGGATGGAGCGAAGAGGGGTTTGCAGAGATAATTGAACTCAACGATACTCGGAAGCTCTACATTGGAACTCAGGCACATCCGGAGTTCAAGAGTAGGCCGTTGAGACCGAGCCCGGTCTACAAGTACTTTATAAGGCACTTGGCTTCCAACGTTGACACGAATTAAATTGTTTAGTGAGGAAAAAGGCGGTATTTTTAAGAGAGGCCCAGCACTTAGACGGTTTTTAACTCCGCCAAGATTTTAATGTTAATAAAGCCTATGACCATATTAATTCGTGAAGCCGGGGTGCCCGAGTGGTCCAAGGGGGTGGGCTCGAGACTTTCCGGCTCTCCCGGGAGACCCACTGCCCCCTGCGGGGCACGCGGGTTCGAATCCCGCCCCCGGCGCTAATTTCTCGAAAATACTTTTACATGAATACTTATATACTCGTTCCATGAAATATTAAAATAATAACGGTGGGTCTCTAATGTATACTTTTTATATGAATATGGATTCACCATATCTATTTAGTCTCAAGACATCATGCCGTATCTCTCATGCTTTATCTTCAAGCTAGGTTATGGATGGGGTGAGAGCTAATGGATGGGGCGATCGGAGAACTCCTTCCTACAATCATAATAGCAGCAGGAGTTATAGTTACAATAGCCCTTGGGCTATTCATTTACCTAATAATTGTATTGAAACAAGTTCACAAGAGTGTGGAAGAGTTCAAAGGGTTGAGGATTATTGAAAACCTCGATCGGGCAAGGAGAGTTGATATCGAATTACCGGGTCTGCTCGGCAGGATATCAATACCCTACGAACGGCTTCCGGATTTCCTTAAGACCCTGGGAATTCCTCCATGGATAGTGCATGGGCAGGACAAAGCCGCTGATGCAGGGAGTGAAAGGGCTGACGAAACTATTTACAAAATCTACGAGAGAATGTCTGGTTTGGAATTCTCGAGAGAGAGTGGAAAAATCAAGTGTCCCCAGCATGGATGGCAGTCCTTCAGGATAGATGAAGAAGGAAGACTACGATGTAGTGTTGGAGACCATGTGATATTCGATCCTATTGAGAAATTGAACGAAAAAGAGAGGGAGCTGGAGGGGTTAAGAAACAAGCTCAGCAATTTGGAACGTGAATTAGAGGAATTGAAGCATAGCATGCAGCAGAAAGCAAACAGAGCGAGAAAAGAAGGTTCTACTAGGTCGACTAACCGTGAGTCCCCGTCAGAAGAACAATCCTAAACTTCTACGACTTGACGGAAGCAGAAATCGACATAACTGCTAAGCCTTTTATAGACGGATTCCTACGAACCGGGAGTAGTGAGTGCGGGGGGTGGGATTTGAACCCACGCAGGCCTACGCCATCGGGTCCTGAGCCCGACCCCTTTGACCAAGCTCGGGCACCCCCGCATTACTTTACAATGGTAATAATGTAAGATAATAGTGGCTACGTGTTGACGAGAGAAAAGTTAGCCGAGTTCGGCGATTATCTCTGATTTATCCTTTAATATGAGCGCTCGTCCTCCTGTCGGCTGTACTAGCTGAGTTCCACAAACTTTGCACCTAGTGGGGAAGGATGCATGGCTGAAAACCACATTTTCAGCACCGCATGTTTTGCATATGACCTTGTAAAACCTGCTCTTAGGCTGAGGGATAAGGAGCTTTCTCTTCCTCATGACTACTTACCCACCTCTACGAGCTCTGCTTTCTTCAACCTAATACCTTCGGTGTGGAATGTGTAGCCACACTTAGTGCACTTGAGCTTCAACACTGTTTTCTTTGTTACCTTGGCAAATCTCTTCTGCTCTGGTTTCCTCTTTGAACCATATCCTTTCTTCTTCCTAGCATATCTTCTCTCTCCCTCTGCAAGACTCCTTCTTTTACCATGCTTGTATATCGCTACCGAGTGATCCGTGTGCGTCCTGCACTTTGGACAATACGTCGTTATCACTTTAGGTATCTTCATCCGTAAACACCTTTCCCATCAATTAACCATTCTAACGTTATAATCCTGTTAAAAATATTACCATCTCTTATCTTTTAAACCCATATAGAAGGCAATGTTATTCGCTACCACGTGAAGAGCCAGTATTATGGAAAATGTGATAAGCACGTAGTAAGGCTTCGAAACGACTTCCTCCACGCGTAATGCAAGATATAATAATGTCGAAGAAAACACAAAGTCCAATTGATCAATAATAGGCAGGGGATCGCCCGGTTTAATATTCAATCTCCTCTTGACGAATGCTCCTGCCAAGTCACCCAGCAAAGCGAATAAACCCGCAAACCCTCCAAGCAACGCGATCACTTCCTCGCCAGTAGCAATAGATATCAGTGAGCCGGCGACAAACGCGTAACATACTCCAACAAGCAACCCTTCCCACGTCTTATTAGACCCGAATACGGGTTTACCGTCAAAGAACTCCTTACCGAAATCCACTCTATGAGAACCCTTTACAAGCACCGGGACTCCATTAGCAACCATGACTGGGACATAGTATTTTACAATCCAAAAGGCGAATTCCTCGAACACGCTAAACCCACTCAACCCCCTTATCGCTTATCTCAAAGTATCCAACAACGGGTTTTTTATGCATTGGCTTGACGAGTTTCAAAAACCTCTTCCCCTCCTCTAGCCCGACTTGAAATATGATATCAAAATAGTAATCAAGTAGAGACATTCCGGATGCTTCAATATCCTCATCCCCTGCCCGCACCTGGGCTGATGCAAGAACTTTCAACACGCCTTTATGTGCCAAGTATTTCATTAAACCCATTAGAAAAGAAAACTTGGGAAGAGCTGCCTCCTGGTAGGCGACGACTCTATACAAAGAGTTTATGCTATCTATAAACACAATCTTGAAGTTCAATAAGCCGAGGAAAAAAGAGAGTTCAACGAGTTTATCCAAATCGTATATCTCGGTGAACAATGTCTCCTGGTACTCCTCGGCGAATCTACTAACTTTCTCATAGTGCAAAGTCTCCTCGGTTGAAACATAAAGGCAAGGTCCTTTCTGCTTACAAAAATACCTAGCCATTGTTAAAAGGAGCGTTGTCTTTCCAGCACCAGCTACACCGTAAAATAAGCTCATGTCGGATTTCTCAACAATCTTCAACAACTCTAAATGCTCCTTTCCTATGATGACCCCCATTAGTTATTATAAGGTAGAGAATATTAACCATTATAATGGTTAAAGGATTGCAGAAAAAGCCATTAGTAATAGCAATCTATGACCCAGACTGGTTTCTAAACGTGCAGAGACTCCTGAAGAAGAGAGGAGTATTATTCAGCCACTACTATGAACCTGAAAACATACCATACTTTGCAGTGTTTTACACCGACTACTGGGATCTCGTGAAAGACGTGATCGAGCGAAAGGATTTAGAGATAATTTACGACCCCGCTCACGATTGCCGAAAAATCGAGCGAGCAGTCCTAGCAGCATATCTGATCGAAGAATACAGGGAGCTGATCATAGGAGTTGACCCTGGGAAATACCTGACTTACGTCGCGCTAGGAGACGGCTTGCTAATAGATTACGGTAAAGCAGATCTTCTCGGGTTTACAAGAGAACTCAAGTACTTTTTAGAATGCATACCTTATCTCAACGCTCGTGTTAAAATCGGGGGCTCCCCAAAGGGGTTTGAGTTGATCAAGATCTTAAAAAGAGAACTTACAATCCCCTTAGAGATGGTTCCCGAGGAAAAAACCACGCCTTCTCTTGAAAGCAGAGATGAAATACGCTACCTTTCCGAGAAGATGAAGAGAGGTTTAAGGCCCTTCAGATTTAAAGACGTA
Source organism: Thermosphaera sp. (assembly GCA_038827615.1). Classification (NCBI taxonomy): domain Archaea; kingdom Thermoproteati; phylum Thermoproteota; class Thermoprotei; order Desulfurococcales; family Desulfurococcaceae; genus Thermosphaera; species Thermosphaera sp. Next base: position 319,727 of record JAWBNK010000001.1, on the reverse strand, counting down.
TACGCAGCCTATCGTATCGCAATGAAGAAAGGTGTCGAGGTCGTATGACCTCTATAATCCCCCTATTAAAAGGTGAAAGTATTAAAGTCTATGGACCTATGAGCATTACAGTTAGAAAAGGCGTTGTCGACGTATTGGGGAAAATATTTGAAGAAAACAGTAGGATAATAGTTCACAAGACGAAAAACTTCATCATCCACGCGATAGAAGATTCAGAACTCGACATGACAACTACACCTGAATCATCCGTATTGCCCGTAGATGAAAATGACCCCTACTTGAGAAAATACCGCTTATGTCAGGAGATAGCTGGCAAGCTGAGTGGTGTGGTCATGTTAGTGGGGGGCACAGACAGCGGAAAATCATCTTTCGCAACACTACTCTCCAACCACTTAATTAAAGCTGGCAAAGAACCAGCGGTCCTTGACGCCGATGTAGGTCAATCCAATATCGGTCCTCCAGCGTTTATTTCAATAGGAAAAGTGAGAGAGCCAGTTCTATGGATAGGGGAAGTTAAACCCGAGGCGATGAGGTTCATAGGAGACGTTAAGCCACACGTTAATACCTGGAAGATCATATATGGTTCGAAAGAACTTGTTAATCGATATCAACCCGGAGGCGGGAGAGTTGTAATCGTCGACACAGACGGCTGGGTCAAGGATGAAAAAGGTCTGAGATATAAACTGGCTTTTGCATCAACGTTGAAACCCGATATCCTAATTGTTTTCGGCGGAGACATCGCCCCCTATTTCAGAAGGCTGGAAAAACTGGGAATATCAATCTTCGAATTCGAGGTCTCCCCTACAAGAAGAGTGAGAAGCCGGGATGAGAGGAGAATGCTTAGAAGTATGAGTTATAGAGAGTACCTTTATAACGCACCGATCGTAAAGCTCAGCCTTGAAGATCTAGTCGTGATTGGGCTCCCGCTCCTCGAGGGAGTACCGGTTGCCGTAGATAAAATCGAGGAGTATTTTGAAGGAAAAATACTTTACGCTTCCATATTATCGGATAAACTGTATGTTGCAGGGTTCATCCGTAAGATCAACCATGAGGTTCTACAGCAGGAGCTAGGGGTCAACAAGGTCGAAGTCTTTGAACCCGGTAGCGAGAGAAACATTTACTCATCAGTTTCAAACGGGGATGCCGACTACCCTGCAATTATCGACAAAATAGACTTCAAAGACATGAAAATTATTTTAAAGACTAGATTCGATGATAAGATAAGCGAGATAAGGGTTTCGAGCATTAGACTCAGGGAAGACTTCGCCGAGGAATTCCTGGAGGGGTTTTATTGAACACTTTATCCATGATCGAAGAATTAGCCCGTAGGTCTGGTAAGCCAGTTAAGAGGGTTGGCAAGGTTAACAGGGACTATGAAGCTACTAAGGTCGCTCTTTCAAACAGGGATTCTCTGATACTATTCGAGCTCTCGGAGAGCGATTTTACCGGGTACGTGAATCTAGTGACTTCAAGGAAAGATATATATGGCTTGTTTAACGCCGATAACGACCAATCAATCTACGAAACAGTATTAAACGCTTTGAGAAATCCTGCCAAGCTGGATATCGTGGATTTCAACGATTACTATTCCCAGATAGATTATACTCTCGAGTCGCTCCCCTTCATAAGGTTTTACAGGGATGACGGCTCCCGATACCTTACGAGCTCTATCTACATAATCTGCTACGAGAACATTTGCAATGCCAGCTACCACCGTACAATGTACAAATCTCCTGAGGAAGCACCTATAAGAGTCGTGCCAAGACAGCTTCACTATTTAATGAATAAATACCATGAGAGGGGCCAGGATGCTCCTGTAGCCTTAATACTGGGGGCAGATCCCTATTTCGAGCTCGCTTCTGCGATGACTCCACCTCTGGGCGTCTTCGAACTAGCCGTAGCGGCTTCATTATCCGGCTACAACAAGGTCGTTAAAACCCCATTGTTTGGTATTCCAGTGCCGGCGAACGCTAGCGTAGTTGTTGAGGGATATATTTCAAGAGAGTATTCCGAGGAGGGCCCCTTCACAGATATCCTAATGCTACTTGATGGTAAGAGGAATCAACCAGTCTTCAAACCATTACGATTCTACGTGAACAAGCTATTCCCCCCGTTTTTCCACGCTATTGTTCCAGGCTCATGGGAACACCAGTTTCTCATGGGTTTTCCAAGAGAGCCCCTGATATTTGAAGAAGTTAGGAAAGTGGCTCCAGGAGTAGTAAAGGTGAGATTGACCGAGGGAGGAGGTGGGTGGTTGCACGTAGCGATCTCGCTGAAGCAGTCATCACCGGGGGAGGCAAGACTAGCCGCCTTCGCCGCGATAACAGCTCACCCCAGTGTAAAGCATGTCTTCATAGTCGATGAGGACATAGACGTTGACAATCCCTTAGAAGTGGAGTGGGCTATAGCTACAAGGTTGAAAGGAGGCGACGATATAATAGTATTAAAGAACGTGAAGGGTAGCACTCTTGAGCCCCGTAGCAGGGACGGGGTTGGCGATAAAGTAATCTTCCTCGCAGTTAAACCTTTCAACGAGCCATGGGAAAAATATAGGAGGGTTGCATACTAGGAATGCACCTTACCCGGGAACAAGAGAGGGCTTTGAACGGAGAGTTCGGATGGGCCTACGCGAAAGCCCTTGAAATAATTGTTAAGGTCGGTGAAAGCCTCGGCGCAGACCGACTAATAAGTATTTCACACGCACACATATCCGGGGTCTCCTACTCAAACATTGGCGAAGCTGGGTTAGAGTTTTTACGGGATTTTCACAGGGAGAAACCCAGATTTAGAGTCTACACGACCATAAATCCCGGCTGCGTAGACTACGGCATGCTCTCTAAAGTAATTGATAACAAATTCGTAGAGAAGCAACGGCAAATCGATGATGTTTTAGTTGGAATGGGGGCTAGACCAGTATTTACTTGTATACCATACTATCACCGCCCTCCCATGCCTCACGAAAACTTGTCATGGGGGGAGAGCAGTGCAGTAATATTCGCTAACTCGTTCTTCGGAGCAAGGACCAATCGTGAAGGAGGCCCCTTAGCACTCGCCTCAGCCATAACTGGGCTCACATACTATTACGGTCTACATAAGGATGAAAACCGGGTTGCAAGGGTCCTGGTTAAGCTCTCCCCTAAGGTCGCTGATATGCCTTTATCCCTGACCGGTCTATGGGTTGGCGAAAACGTGAGGAAAATACCCTTTATAACTCTTGAAAGAAAACCCTTGGAGGAGGTTAAAACGCTACTGGCATCCATGGCTGCATCCGGTTTCCACGCCATGGCTGTCCTGGAGAATATAACGCCGAGGAATACCTACGGCATAGAGATTGAAGAAACCTTAACCATAGAGGTGGGTGACGTGGAGCGATACATCGCTGAAAAACCCAGCGGGGACGATGAGGTGTTAGGCTATATTGGATGCCCTCATACGCATCCCTCAGAGTTGATCCTTTTGAAAAAGCTTATTGAAAAATATAAGTCTCCAAGGAGGGGGAGGCTTCTTGTTACAATACCGGTTGAATTCCTAAGCACATATGAACCATTGATCAAGTTCTTAGTTTCGCGAGGTGTTGACATCGCTTCCGGCACCTGCCCAGTCGTATCAACGCTGAGTAGACGTTTCGACATAGTACTGACAAATAGCGGAAAGGCGTATTTTTATTTGAGAAAAATTCATGGCTTGAGAGTTGGAATAACTGGTATTAGACAGATAGTTGAGAGTGTTTATCGTTGAGCGTTAGATTTAAAGTGAAACCATTAATCGATGGAGACTGCAGGGGCAGGGTCATTGTTTTAAACCAATATTTAAGCTTCTTCGGTGAAGTCGACTCCTCACGGGGCATTGTAAAAACGGATAATGGGGAAGTAGAGATAAGCGGCAAAGTACTAGTTTTTAAAGGATCGCGAGGAAGCACTGTGGGCTCATACGTTATTTACGCGTTGAAAAAGAATGGAGTGGCTCCCGCATGCATGGTTGTAAGAGAAGTTGAACCCATCCTCATCGCTGGATGCGTGCTCGCAGAAATTCCTTTATTGGTTGCCGAAGGCTTCGATGATTTGGTAGGACTATTTTTGAAAGGAGGAGTAATAATTCACAATAAGGGGGAGAACTATGCTGTCTTCGAAGAGGGGTAGGTTTATCGTTTTGGAAGGAATTGATGGGGCTGGAAAAACAACTATTGCTAACCTACTCATAAAAGAATTGAGCGCTCTCGGATTCGAATCTGCATACACTTACGAGCCGACCGACTCGCTGATCGTGAAGGCTGTCAAGGGAGAGTACAATTCGCTAAGGGACGCTTATATAGATGCCCTGGCGTTCGCCTTAGACCGTTTGATTCATGTGAAATCTATGGTTAACCCACTTCTTGAGAAGGGGGTGATCGTGGTTTCAGACAGGTATTACTATAGCAGCATCGCATACCAGTCAGCCATGGGAGCTCCATTCGAGTGGGTTGTAGAGTTAAACAAGTTTGCGCTCAAGCCTGACCTAGCCATTTACCTAGATATACCGCCTGAGGTGGCTATTGCTAGGAGGAAAGGACTTGAATCAAGATTCCCTGAGTTCGAAGAAGTCAGCTTCCTATCGAGAGTGAGAGACAATTATAAGCGGATGGTCTCGAACGGATGGTTGATAGAAGTCGACGCCACGGAAAACCTTAAGACAGTGTACTCGAAGATAACTTCTCACATTTATTCAATCTTGAAAAGTGATCTCTGAGTAAGTTAAAAGAACCTTCCTGTTGTTATTGGGATCTTGGCTGGGGATGTTTTTCCCGGCTCATCTCCTTCAATCTCCTCACCCTCTCCAACACTTCTAGCCAGCTTATTATCTCGCGAGGATCTATATCATTACTCTCACTCTGCTCTCGAATAATACTCAAGGTCTTCTCCTCCAACTTGTCTAGAACACTTAGGATTGAAAGCCTCTCTCTGATTTCTTTTATTTCTTCATCGCTCCTGACCAAGTGAACTTTTCCATGTACAGCACATACGGTCTCGCCAGTTCTCAACTTGAAAAGAGGGAGGCCGCAGCCTTCTACAGGACACGTTAGAGAAAGCATTGTCGCACCTGCCTTTAAATACTCTGCCATCATTTTCGTGTAATCCTTTCTCTCGCTCATAACTCTCTCCCTTATCATGGTAGAGTTTATTTATTACACCCATATATGTTTATCAAGAGACTGATGAGGTGATTATGATGGCTAAGGTGCCTGACAACGAGGTGAAACTGAAGAATGCGATATATCTTCTGGTTAGCATCGTTAACGATACGGCAGTGCCGCGAAATATTAGGAGAGCTGCAACTGAAGCTTTAAACCAGTTAAGGGATGAACGACTAACCCCGGGCGTTAAAGCAGCCAACGCGATCAGCCTCTTGGACCAAGTAAGCCAGGACCCCAACATGCCGCTTAACACTCGAACCAAGATTTGGCAAATAATAGCGATACTCGAAACCATACATGACTGAGGAGCCTCGGGCTTGATAAGAGTACGCGTTAGAGGTATTTACGCTACAGCATTATCTCATATATTTTTAAAAAATAACTATACGATCGTCCAGGCAAGTGACATTATCGTACAACGTTTGAAAATAGCTTTCGACCCCTCTCCTCCACACGTAACTGTGAAGGATGGAGAAGACGATTCAATCCTCGTCATGGGAAAACCAGAGGAATCAAGGATCGTGTTCGACCGGTTAATCAGCCATTTGAAATATGTTTTTAAACTCAATCCACGAGTCCACCTACACTCTGTCTACGTTGGAAGAGTTGAGAGAGTTGAACCCTCTTATTGCATCGTTAACCTTGGAGAGTTTAAAGGAGTTCTTAAAGATTGCAGAGGACTGAGAGAAAACGACAAAGTCGTAGTGGGTGTTTCAAAAACCGCTTTCACAAACAATGAGCAAATAGAACTTACTAGAAACTTCAGAGTTACTGGTGAATATGCCTCATTGATTCATGGAAGCCCGAGAATATCGTTCTCAGAACACATAAGAGATTCGGGATTGAGAACGCGTCTGTCCGCGCTAGCCGTGTCGAAGCTCGTAGGCTCAGGATTAGGAGTCAAGTTCAGAAGCAGTGCAAGGTTCGCGAGTCCTAGTGAGATTGAGCTAGAGATAGACGCACTCTTAAAAGAATATAGAACACTGATTGAACAGGCGAACAATAGAGTGGATCCAGGCATGCTTAGGGATGGAGACTTTATTGGTATTGTCTACCTAACTAGTCTCGCAAAGAAAATCCTGGATAGAGAGAGGCGTAGAGTTACACCTACTGTTCAGATGCATCATGAGTTGAAAAGTATTGGTCTAGATCGTGAACTAGACTTAGCCGAGATCATCATTGAAAAAGGGTGTAAGGATGCGACCATTGGCCAGGGTTTAAAGGAATGGGTAGTGAAGAAAATCCGTGAAGAGAGGAAGATAAGGCTTCTGCACTGCTCAATAAGCAAGGGATATCGCGAGCTAACGCCTGGAATAATACGATTTCTAAAATTAGAGAATGGGAGAATTCAAATGATGGTGGAGAGAGTTTTCAGGTCGAGAGGAACTTACGACGGACTAGGTTCTGAGAGATTACCAGGGGACCTCGACTTATTGATCATCAAGGAAGGCTCCTACGTCTTAAGCCACAACTACTTCAGGCGTGAGAAATGGTTAGGTAGTTATATCAACATAAATACTCCGCCAGAGATAGCGCCAGGCATAGTAAAATATCATGATTTAGAAGTCGACGTAGTTGTTAGGCCCGGCGAGCAACCTCAAGTACTCGATCTGGAGAAGTTGAATCATCTCTATCAACAAGGAGTTATCACTCCGGAATTACACGAGTTAAGTAGGAAGATTGTTGAACACGTCGTGAATAATACTAACTCTTACATCTGCACCGAGTTTAATCGAGCCGAGTCTTGTATTGAATGATAAGTCGCTTCTGGCGATCCACGAGATAACTAGCTTCTAGAATTTTCTGTAAAAACCTGTATGGTGTGTCAACACCATGGTTTTAGATGGATTTACTACTGGTTTAACTAACTTTGGCAAAATCTAAACTTTGATTTAAGGCTTAATATGTTAGCAATATGATATTCTTGAGTAAGTTGGGATGAGCGTCGTGCGGAAGCTTTACCTAATCATAGGGTTGCTTGTCATTTCTTTGCTCGTGTTAGCATATTTCCTATTCTTAAATACAGGTATGGGCTACTCCGCGAGGTTTGAAATATTATCATCCGATGGAGCACTATCCTGCAAGAATCTTTACATGAAAATAGTGGTGAGAGATAGGCTTGGAAAACCCGTTTCCATAGAAAGGGTAAGCGTTGAAGGCAAGGAAGTGGTTATTCATAAGATTGGCTCAGGCATGAACGATAACACTTATGTAAGAGTTGATTATGAAAAAGACTTCTTCGATGACGCTTTTGTAACTATTATCGAATTAAACACAACTCGTCAACAGGGGGAAGAAATCTTCCTGGAATTCCATATGAGCGAGGGCATTAAACACAAAACTTCTGTGAAGATCGCTAGATATTCGTGTATGGAAGACTTGAACATTGAAGTATCCGAGATAAATCATATTGGAGTTTGGAAGATCGAATTTAGAATAAAAAACAAGATGAATCGGCCCACGACTATAGACCAGGTCCTAATTAATGGTAAAACATTAGACAAAGCCGGTGCCTCAATATCTCTCTCGTACCCCATGACTTTCTCGTCTGGGGAGGAAAAAGTTGTGATTATAACACTGATCGCGGGTTATTCCTCGGGAGACCTCATCGAGATTAGATTTCACACTATACTCGGCAATGAGTATCCAATCATGCTTACGCTTCCCTAGTGTTAAAGGATAAAAGTGTCTGGCTGGTTCCTCGTTTTAATCCTGGGTTGGGTTATCAGCGCGTAGCTTGATTTTCTCAGTCAAAAGCGTTAAAACCACTAAGATTATCACGATTACCATTCCAAACACGACTAATGTGATAGAATACTCCTGAGTATTCGGGGTGTACTGCGCGCCTCTGGATTCTCCCGCAATAATTAAAGGATAGCCGGAAAATAATGCTAAGACTGTTATGCTAGTCGTCTCAACATTCACGTCTCCCTCGGGTATTATTCTTCCATCGATGACTCTATAGTCTGTTCTTATCCCGCCTGTTGCCTCGTCTTGGGATAATGCTATTATCTCGAGACACTTGTCTCTGATGCGGGAGTAGTCTTTGACAACATCTGATCCAGCTGAATCGAGAGCACGGTAAAGATAGATAAATAGTGCACACTTATAAGTAGCGTAGACTCCCGTGGCGTTAAAAGCCTTGTCTCTGAATCCATAACCATCCCACATCATGGTCAAGTTTATTAACAAAAGCTCCGCGTGCGACCTAGAACCCAGGAGCAGTCTATCGAGAGCTCTGTAAACCAGGAGGTCAGCATACTCATACCAGTCATCGATGACTTGATCCCCAGGCTTCTCATAGAGTATTATATATCCGTTCACTTCTCCGATGTACTCGTATCTCGTAGTGTAGAATACGTCTGGTATGTCGACACCGAAGAGTATTTCTACCTTACCGTTAAACCCTCCACTGTATTCATTATTAAGCTTACTAAGTATCTTGCTCGACAACTCGCGGTCTCCCAGCACGGCGAGAGCGCGTGAGGCCAACAGGTTATCGTTTGCTATGTATATAGTGTTATCTGGATACGAAACCGTGGAAGCTCGGATCAGTCCAACCTCCTCAACATACTGGGACCTGAGAAACTGGAGCATTAAATATCTCTCAGGACCCACGTCCCCCACTACGACAAGGAGGGGAAGTAGCATGAGCAAGACCGAGACGGTGACGGCTTCCCTAACCATTCCCCACCACTTAAATTATAATGAGTGAAGAGGGGAAAAGTTTAAACAATTCTCTCCAACAGCTTAAACACATGTTTCACGACCATTAGGAGTAAGATTATTGACACTATTGAAGGCATCAACGGGGTCACCGAGTAAGTCGTGCTTCAAATACCAGCATACGGATGAGGCGAGATCACCACATCGTCCCTACCTGACAAGGCAGCTTTTAACGTTACACTCGCACAAATCTGTGTGACCAATATAGCAAACGCGTTTTGCATCGACTAGCCAAGTAAATCGCCGATAACTTTCTACGAGAACGGGGATGCGGGGGGTGGGATTTGAACCCACGCAGGCCTACGCCATCGGGTCCTAAGCCCGACCCCTTTGACCAAGCTCGGGCACCCCCGCATCAGATATGAGTTTATTTATTCAGGACTTATAAAAACGAGGATGAAAAAATATTAAAGTATTATTTTCTCAATACGAATTTGCTCGCGAGCACTCCAGTTGCCAAGAATACGACGGCTACGACTCCTATAGATAGCATGTCGGTTTGCGTGATAGTTGTCGTCAGGGTTTCAGTTTTCTCTGTAGTATGAGTCGTAGTATATACTTGTGTTGTAGTGAGGGTTGTCTCGCTGGTAAATGTAGTTGTCTCCGTCCTGATCGAGGTCGTAGTAACGGTTGCAGTCTGCGTCGTGGTCACCGTGGAGATTTGTGTTTGAGTAATAGTTTCAGTCTCCGTGATCCTCTCAGTAGTCGTTACAGGATAGGTATTCACATCGATCCATATCGGGTTGTTTATCGCTCTATTACCCGATAGATCATATGCTATAACGACAATATAGCCGCTCTCCGTTCCGTTTGTTATCGTGGATGCCGGTATGGATAGGTCTAACACGGTGGATGCTACGCCGCCAAGAGGTATGTTTTGAATGAGTCTACCTCCTTTCCCATACACTTCCAACCTGCTCAATCCTAATGCTGAATAGAGTTCAACCGTTATTGAGATATTGCTCGACAACGATACTGCTCCAACCGTGGAACCAGGCAGCGGATTTGTGAAGACGAAGGGTCCGTAGGTTATGAACGTCCTTCCATATTTTTCAGCAAGCGCTAGAGATATCGGATCAGGTCCGTTGGGCAAGTATGCGACAACTCTCGGTTTACCCGTATAGGTTTGCATTACAACGTCGTGCACGTCACTTCCAGCCGTTAAATATTTTCTAATGTTAAAGTCCCATAATGTGAACATCTTAGTAAGTGTTCTCTGATTATTACTGCCCCACGGCCCGTTGATCTCTGCTGCATCCCAGTCTTCATAATAGCCGCCGGGTATATTATTCATTTCCTGAGCTATGAACAATCCGCCTATATACGGGTGGTTTGCTCTCACCACAATAGCTCCAGCAGCCCTTGCTGAAGTAATTATTTCCCTCATGGTACCTCTGTATAGGAGCTTCGAGGGATCGAGAATAGGGTATACGTTGAAATGAGCCCAGTCGGGTGATATCTCGACGCCGCATACAAATGGAACACTCCTCGCTTGAGCAATAGCTTGGATTACAGGGCAGTTGCCAACATAATCGTGGTCGCTTACAAACAGTATGTCAAGGGCGGAGGCCAGTTGAGCAACTACTAGCTGGTCAGGCGGCGTTCTCCCATCCATCCAGTCTGAGTGATGGTGAAGATCAACCATATACCATCCTCGCTCCCAAGGTTTGAAGAGAATGTCAACGGTAACGTTGATCTCGAGCGTCTGCTCGCTAGCTACGCTTACTGATACTGTTTTATTAGTGCTGATGAATCCGCTTCCTTTATCCACCGTCAAGTTATATGTTCCCGGGGCCAAGTCTATGAGGGCTGTCCCCACGTTGAAGACATCGGTGTATACTGTAGTCGTTGCCAAATACATCACGGGCGGGACATATCCTCCACTTATAAGTATTCTTGCATCGGTTGGTTCACCAGTATCATTCCTGAACACTCTTAAGATGATCCTCCCGGGAGGAATGACGTCTGTAAAGTTATACTCCACATCGTCACCGGGGTTTAGAGTTAAGTTCGCTTTAGTGCTGGGCGCATGGGCTTTCGCCAATGCATAAATGCTGTAGGAGCGGGGCGCCGGCAGGGAGAAGCTGTAAGAGCCGTTTCTCACCAGGCTCCAACAGTAAGGCCTCCCTTGTGATTCAACCATTACTACCCCGCTGGGAAGCTGGTTCCCCGTCGTCGTGAGAACGTTTCCATGCACCGAAGCCAACCCCTCTCCCTTTATTGACTGCACTGTTTCAGCTATCTTGCATAAATCGCCCTCTGGAAAGACTATGATGTAGGCATCGAAGACTCGACTATCACCAGGAGCAAGTGTTACTTGGTAAAATGCATCCACGAAGCTACTGTGGAGGGCGATGTGAGTATAGTTTGGAGCGTAGAGTCCAAGCGCATAATCCTGGTGGTATGAAGCAACCCAATCTTCCGTTATTCCGTAGTTACTCTTTGGCGCAGTTACTATCCTTCCAGAGCCGAACCCAGGCGCGTAAGCCCAACCCCTCTTCAAAGATATCGCTGGACCCATTATATGATTGGAATAAGTGATCGTATCATTGTTCGTTACCGTGACGATAACCCTCAAGTACGGTTTGCCCGACTCTAATATGTAGGTGTAATTAACCACCAAACCCTTCCATTGCCCGATCGCCTCTATAATTGCCCTGCTCGTAGAGTTTTCAACTATTTTAAAACTGGTGATTGTAGCCCAGTTAGCCCAGTCATTCAAGGGCAGACTGAACTGAGCTAGAACATCAGATGCCCCCGCAGCGACCGGCGCTAAGTCAATAATGTGTCCAGGCGGGATTCCCCAGGGTGGAGTCGTTGAGATGCCGAAGGCTGCGGCTAAGTACTCGTTCATTATCGTTACGTCTTCAGGACCCTTGGCTTCACCCTCCATTATAGGAGTTGGCCCTTTGATCACAATGACTCCACCAGACTGACCATGTATAGGAGTCATATTTTCAACGAAGACTGTTAATAGAGGCACCACCAATAACAGTATAAGGAGAACCCTTAGGCGCCTCATTCAACCACCGTTTAAAATTTATTTGAGGCTAATTATAAAAACGATTACCTTTGATAATTAGAAAACTTCTAAAATAAGTGGCGGGGCCCGCTGTTACGCGGGCATGATAGCGGGGGGTGGACTCTCACGGGCGCACAGCCCGTTTTGAACCACCGACCTCGGGGTTTCCCCGAGAGCGGCCCAGCCCATTCATTATTTACTACTTGAACATCCTTAAATACCTTACCGTGGAAGACTCTGTTAGAGTAAACGATTGCAGGAACTACCTACTGGTCAGAACCCAATTGATTAATTGATTAAAGTGGCAAGTCTTGAAAAAGCTTGTTTCAATATCCTCACGCCGATCCTACCTGAATACTGACCAGGAATATGGTGTCGCGCAACCGGGAAAAATGAAATGGGCTGGGCCGCCTGGCGCCTTATGAGCTTCGCGGACAGGCTAAGCCTGTCTCCCGCGGGCTACCAGGCTGCCCTACCCCGCTGATTAGCCCCGCCAATTCTATTTGATTACTAAACATTCCTTATAAAGATTAACACGAGGGTTTCACGTATTAGGGATTTACATAGAAGACGAAAACCTATTCAAAAACAAACAACTCTTCATCATATCTCCTATCGAGAACAGTCCCTGGTGGCAGGGTTCTAATCCTTCTTCTCTCAAGGTAATCCGTCAACAGCTTCCTAGCTCTGTCTAACGGTATCGAACCATCAAGCCATTCTAGGGGCACCCTTACATTCATTGGTCTAGCGGGAACTATGTGGCGAGTAGCTTTATGAATAAATACCTCCCCCCTCAATGCTACGCTACGCACTTCCTCCTTCGTAATAACCGGAGTTATCAGTGACGCCACAACTTGACCACTTTTCGCGAGCTCGAAAGCCTCCTCTTCCGTAATGTACTTTACCTCATAACCCTTGTCTTTTAGAGCGTTCTCCACTCTCTTAATCCAATCGTATATTGATTTAATGTCATTAACAGGAGATTTGACCACAAATAGGCTTTTACCGTCTACCACCGCAACAATTATTTTCCTCGACTTCAACAAATCAAACGCAACACTAATATCATTTAATCCGTCAACCTCTAATCCAACCTCCCTTATTGCTGACAATACTTCATCGATTTTTCCAGACGCTTTTACGACTGCTCTACACCACGATTTAAGCTTTACCTCAGGGTTGTCGTAGTCAATGAGACATACCGGCATGTAAGGAAACCTTAATGTTTGAGCCGCCGCCACTCTATGCATTCCATCTAATACCACTAGCGTCTTCTCATCGACGATAACTGGATCTTTGAAGAAGCCGTCTTGCTTTATCTTTTCAACAAGCTTTTCATACATCTCGGGAATGATTTCCTCGTGAATATGTAGTTTGGACACTTCTTCGAGCGTTATCTTCAAGGTCAAGTGCTTAGTTTTTATCTCGAAGTACGACATACAGGCTCACTTTTTGAAATATTCTATTATCTTCCTAGCCACCTCAATACCGGCTTTTTCCTGAGCCTCCCTAGTACTAGCACCAATATGAGGAGTTAGGACGACGTTATCCAAGCTCAACAAAGGATGGTCCTTCGGTAGGGGTTCCTCTTCGAACACGTCTAAACCAGCTCCGGCTATCCACCCCTCTCTGAGAGCCTTTACGAGAGCCTTTGTATCAATTACAGCCCCTCTTGAAGTGTTTATTAATATAGCTGTTTTCTTCATAAGCTTGAGTCTCTCCTCATTTATCAAGTATTTCGTCTCAGGTAGCAACGGCACGTGTATTGAAACCACGTCGGATCTCCTCAACACTTCCTCTAGGCTCACACACTCGGCTCCAAGCTCCCTGTTTAACTCCTCGCTACATCTTACATCGTGATATAACACATGCATGTTAAATCCGTATCTTGCTATTCTCGCCACGGCAGACCCAATTCGGCCTGCGCCAATGATCCCTATGGTTTTCCCACTCAGCTCTACCCCCATTGCCTCCTTCTTAGCCCAGTACCCCTCCCTCATCCTCCTATCGCTATAAGCTATTTTTCTGGCAACAGCAAGCATTAAGGCAATAGCGAGCTCGGCAACACTCAACGTGGAGGATTCGGGAGCATTAATCAACGCTATACCTTTCTGCTTAGCCGCTTCAACATCTATGTTGTCTAGTCCAACCCCCGCCCGAGCTATAACCTTAAGGTTATCCGCTGATTCTATAACTTTCCTCGTCACAAGGGGTTTACTTCTGACTATGAGAACGTCGTAACCCTTGATCATTGTAGCCAACTGTTCCTCAGAGGGCTCTTCCACAGAGGTGACCTCGAACCCCTTTTCCCTTAGGAGCTGGAGAGCTTTCTCGTGGATGTGGCTTGCAACCAGGACTCTCATCTGCTCCACCACTGGTTTTTATGATGTTGTATAATTAAAAATATGTTGAAGGTTTAGAACATCTCAACTCTTACTCTTAATGGTGGATAAGACTTCCCGAAGAGTTGAGAATAGAAGTTCGATGTCTTCATCGGTAATGTACCCCATATGACCTATTCTGAAAGTATCATCTTTGACTTTCCCGTATCCTTTGGCAATCTCTATTCCCCTCTTCCTGAGCTCCTCGTATATCACAGGACCTTTTATCCCAGGTGGATTATATATTACAGTGATGGTTGGACTATAGTAACCCGGCTCTGCGAAAAGCCTTAACCCGAGGTCGAGAGCTCCCCTCCTGATTCTCTCTGCTCGCTCGGCGTACATTTTCAGCCAGGCGTCCTTGCCACCCATTCTTTCTATTATTCTTAGAACGACGTTCAATCCAATAATCTGCGGCATAGGAGGCGTAGTGGGAGTTGACCATTGCTTCACCAATACATCCTTCATCTCTAGAAGGTCGAAGTATAATCCTCTATCCGGTATGGCTTTCGCTTTCTCGAAAACACCTTCGCTTACAGCAGCCATCGCTAAACCTGGTGGCACACCGAAGGCTTTTTGGCTACTTGAAAATACCAGGTCTATCTCCCATGCATCTACTTTTATATCAGCAGCACCCATAGCTGAAACCGCGTCCACGAATACCATTTTACCTCTCTCCTTAGCCACCTTAGCCAGCTCCCGCAGTGGGTTCAAAACACCTGTACTTGTCTCGTTGTAGGTTATAGTAACTGCTTCGACATCGGGATTCTTCTTTAATGCTTCATCCAGTTCTTCTGGCAGGACCGGTTTTCCCAATGGTTTCTCGAGTATAACAGGTTTTCTACCGTTCCTTTCGACGGCCTCCCTATACCTGTTTCCGAATTCTCCTATAATCGTTACTAATACTTTTCCGCCAGGGGAGACAGCGTTCCTAACACTGGCCTCCATGAATCCTGTTCCACTTGAGGGAATCAACAATATGGTTGACTTCTCAGCCTCGAGGAATCTCGCGAGCCTAAGAGCCGTATCCCGGTGAATCTCTTGATACTCCTTGGACCTATGACTAAACATTTGTATCTTCATTGCTTCAAGAACCTCGGGGAAGCATGCAACGGGTCCAGCGGTGAACAACTTCATCGGTTTAGGCCAAGCTATTTTTTCGACTTCCTTCACTACGTCAATATACCTCAATATACCCCACCTAGTTAGAATATTTCACACCTGGCTTAAATATGGTTGGGAAGGTCCCAGTCGCTCCACCTACATCACTATTCAGCACGTCTCTGCTCGGTCATCCCTGATATATAAGTTTGAATATAGATATTATTAACCTCAGCGTATTTAACCACTGGGGAAGACTTGTGAAGATATACTTGAAGCTTCCAAACAGTAGATGGATATTAGTAAGGGATAGACTTAAACAAGTAACAATACGCGGGGGACGTAAAACAACCAGATACGTTTTAGTAGGGGAAACATTGAAGGAGGAGCCGGTCATCGACGATAAGAGGTTTGAATCCTTGACGATGCCATCCGGGAAAGTAAATAAATTCATTATCAAGCTGCTCGACAGGAAAAATCCCCAGGACTCTGTGATAGTTCTAACTCCTATTGACCCTGAAACATATAGGGTAGACGTCCATGGAATAAAGCTTCAAGATGTGAAGGAATTAATGGATAGTATTTTAGAGTGATAAGTTCTCTCAAGTTTTATCCGGTGGAAAGAATCTCTTAAGTATGATGTTCCCGTCCTTGTCGCGAATAGCTTCTATTCGCTCGACGACGATCTTGTACCCGCACACTGGGCACTTCATAATCAGCGTTGTCCTCACAACTCCATTACTTAGCTTCTCAGACTCTAGGTTAAACTGCAACTCGTTTCCATCCTTAGGGCACTTACCCCTTACCAAGTTGTCCACCCCTTTTACATCTTGAAATAAATCTTTATCTTTTTATATAAGTCGGATTTAAACTAGAAGTGGTGTTATCTTTGGATTTCACGTCTAAGCTAAGCGCCATCATCGAGGAATTCAAAATAGATGCGCTCGTCCTGACCGCACCTGATAACGTGCAGTACTATACGGGGATTCCAACAATAGCGGACTCTATTCAAATACTATATTTCGAGAGAAAAGGAGGCCTTAGATTGTATGTTCCGATCCTTGAATACTATAGGTATCGTGATGGTTTAAGGGACAAGGCATCAGTCTACGGAGTATCCAAATCTATTAAACCAGAGGACGCTCTCGTCACAGATAAAGATTGGCGTGAAATCATCGCCGATATTCTCAGGGAGACAGGGAAAGTAGGATTCGACAGGTCTTTTCAATCACCTCTAGCTCATATCGTTGGCGACCTCCCAAGCGAGAAAATAGTTGATGTTTCAAATAGAATTTGGAAGGATAGAATGATCAAGAATGATGAGGAGTTGCGCGCAATTAAGAAGGCGCTAGACATTACCTCCAGAGGCATCCACACGCTGGTCTCAATGATCACAAGCGGGGTCAGCGAGGCGGAGTTGGCTGGTTATTTCGAGGGAAGAGTTAGGAAGGAGGGAGTAACTCAGTATGCTTTCGACCCCATTATATCTTTCAAACCAAACAATAGCTATCCGCACAATGTTCCGACGGCCAAGAGGTTAGCATCAAACGATATTATTTTAGTGGACGTAGGGGTTAAATACGAGGGAAGATGCAGTGACATTACTAGAATAGTCAAGCATGGAAGGCTTAACAAAGAGGAAAAAAAGGCCCTCGAGCTTGTTGAGCAAGCTCTTTACCTGGGGATAGAAGCCATACAGCCAGGAGTGAGAGCGGGAGATGTTGCCTCGAAGGTTGTCGAATTCTTTGAGAAAAATGGAGTTAAGAGCAGGTTTATCCACGGGCTTGGGCATGGATTAGGAGTTGTTGTCCACGAACCGCCGTACCTAAGACTAGGCAGCGATGCAATCTTGGAGCCAGGTATGGTGTTTACTATCGAACCAGGACTCTATTATCCAGGAAAATTCGGAGTGAGACTAGAGGAGGACGTATTGGTAACTAATAAGGGAGCCGTGGTTCTCTCGAATAAGACCCCATTAATCTTTACGGCAAACAGCTAACACTATATCATTAGCTTTTTATTGGGCGGGGATATAACAACTCTTCCAACAGTTGTCACGCTATCTGAGAAGATGGAAGATGGTATGGCATCTCCCGATATGCTTGCCCCAAGCCTTTCAGCGATAGCATATCCTACGGCTATATCAGTATTCCTCAACTTCCTAGTCAGAGAAATGAAATACTCTATCTTACCCACTGAAGCATACGCGGATTCGAGAGAGGCTGATCCAAATACCCTAAGCTTCAGCTGCCATCCACGATTCCTGAAAACATCGTTGAGGTTTCTTAAATCTTCGACTGAGTCGAAGTATACTGACGCTATCCCGGATGGTTCGTAATGGTATGAAGGTAGTGGTTTTCCGTTAACATATACTTCCCGACCTGCTAAACCATACCACTCTCCGGTGAAAATGTTCTCCACAATCCCCACCATCTTTTCTGGGACGCATGCACTCTTGAGGCCTTCCCTCGGAAACAATGCTATAGAAACTGATGCCAGTGGAACTCCGATCGAGAAATTAAGACTGCCGTCTAAGGGGTCGATGAGAGCGATATACTCTGGCTCTTCGACAAGCCGGTAGAGACCCTTCTCCTCGCTAACCACCCAAACATTCAAACCACTAGTTCTAAACTCCTCAACCGCATAATCCTCGGCTATCAAGTCTATTCGCCTAGTGACATCCCCTGTGACTCCATAGCCTATTTTTTCAGAGAAGTAGGAGACTCCGTAATGTTCTCTCAGCAAGCCAGATAGGTTTCCTGCAACTTTTTTTACAAGCATAAATAATTCTTCAATCTCTTCCATCAGGATCTCCCGTGGCCCGGTCAACTCTAAGGTTCGTGGAAAAGCCGCCGCCGGGATTCGAACCCGGGACCTCTGCCTTACCAGGGCAGCGCTCCACCAGGCTGAGCTACGGCGGCCTATCTTACTTTTAAAACTATATGGATTAAAAACATTTACCTCACCGAGTGTCTCGCTAAACATTTTAAGCTTTCCTTTGATAATGAAAACAGGGCACGATGGATGTAATATTGCTTATCATCGGGTACATACTTGCGGCTTTTATAGCTTTCAACATAGGAGGTAACGATGCCGCAAACCCAGTAGACACCGCAGTGGGTTCAGGCGTACTATCCTTAAAGGAAGCACTACTTTTATTTTCTATCGGGGTGTTCATCGGCTCTGTCCTGCAAGGTCATTCCGTAATTAAAACAATTGGAAGAGGGATAATACCGTCTATGACAGCGATAGCTGCGATCTCCGCAGTGATAGCCGGAGGGGCGTGGATACTCCTTGCAACAATAAAAGGAATGCCAGTATCTACAACACAGAGCATCACGGGGGGCGTGATCGGAGTAGGGCTTGGCATGGTTCTTAGAAATGAAATCCCATTCTCCCAGTTATCACTGGGAGTATTGACCAACATATTCCTTAGCTGGCTATCATCACCGCTAACAGCCATATTCGTCTCCTACTCTCTCTATCGTTTAACTTGGAGGAGACTATCTAGATTGGAGGAGGCGGAAAATGGCAGAAAATACATCCGCATATTCATGATCGCCTCACTCCTCTTCTCTGCATACTCATTCGGCGCCAACGACGTGGCTAATGCAACCGGCGTATACTTGTCAGTGACATCCCAATATTTTGGTCTTCCAGACTCCGCGTCAATGCTGATCCTCTCCGTAATAGGATCGCTCGGTATCATAACTGGAGGATGGACCATTGGGCGGAGAGTCATCGAGACCGTTGCGTTTAAGATAACCAAGCTGGATTACAAATCAGGCCTGACGGCTGAGGTATCCAACGCATTAACTGTATGGTTATTTACGACGTTGCCATCTATGCTGATAGGATATGGAATGCCCATATCGACAACTCATGCTTCAGTATCTTCGATAATAGGTGTAGGAATAGCTAAGCATAAGAGCGTTTCATCAATTGACAAATCAACGATCATTTCTATATTTACGTCGTGGATACTAACCCTCCCCACAACCATTATAATGGGCATTCTAACATATCTAATATTAAGCTTCGTAGCGGGGTACATATGAGCACTTGGTTTTGGACCTCTAAACAGATAGAGAAAAAGTTGATAGAAGACTACTTAGCACATGTTCAGAAGGTACTGCAGACTGCGCAATCCCTTGAAGACTCCGTAGCTAGTATTAAGAGCCTCGACATTGACGCATTTCGTAGAAATTACTATAAAATATCTTCTCTAGAAAGAGAAGCAGATGTTTTGAAAAGGACGTTGATGAAGGAAATAAGCCAGATTTTAATCCATCCGGTTGATAGAGAGTATTTAATGAGTCTTATACTC